>CAZVLE010000110.1:0-23665 GCA_964627855.1 uncultured Syntrophomonadaceae bacterium
TTCAGTTTCTTCATATGACGCCATGTAGGGATTGGGCTTTAGGACCAGCTCCCTGAACAATACCGGGTAGTCACGGGCAAAAGCAAGGCTGGCTTTCCCAATATTTTCAAAGAGGTTTTGTCCTTTTTGCTTTGCCAGCAACTCCTCCGAGAGGGCAAAAACCTGCCGGACCACTGTCTGGGTCAACTCCTCAATAGTTTTAAAGTTAACATAGATTGGAGCAACTGATGAATTGAGGCGACCGGCCACACTGCGGGCGGTTATTTTTGAAAAGCCTTCCTCTCTGGCAATCTCGAAGGCCGCTTCGACAATTTCTTCCCTGGTAAACTTATTTTTTGGCGGCATCTTTAATCCTCCCATACATTACATACGTTATCTAACATTAGATATATAATAAAACAAAGATTATTATTTGTCAAGAAGAACCGTCCCCTTGTGCTCTCAACACATTTAGAGCATGTATAGTTTTCTTTACATGTATATTGACAAATAATTTTACATTGCCTATAATGGTAGTGTTGGGTACGAAGTATATTTTATTAAACCACTTTCAGAGGAAGGCAAAGATACACCTGAAAATATTCGCGTTATCAAAAAAACAAAACATCAACAAATACATGCAAATCGCAGGAACGGGGTAAAATTTAATTATGTTTGGTAAATTTATACAACAACAACGGATCAAACGAAATATGACGCAGAAATATCTTGCGTCAGAACTTGGGATTTCTCGCCCTACCTACATGCAAATTGAACATGGGGAGCGAGAACTTACGATATCCGAAGCCAAGAAGCTTGCAGGTCTTTTTGATATGTCTCTGGAAAATTTTATTGCTTCAAAAGAGTCAAAGCATAGCGTTACTATTGAGAATGAATCTGTGAATAAATCAGACGATCTGCATATTCGTGTAACAAAAAAAGACCTTGATAAATACAAACAAGTTCTACTTTATATTTTGAATAAAGTCGGTGGTAAGCCGAATGTTGGTGAAACTGTTTTGCACAAGCTTCTTTATTTTATTGATTTTGATTACTATGAGAAGTTCGAAGAAAACTTGATGGGTGCGACTTATATCAAGAATTATCATGGCCCCACTTCTATTGAGCTCTGTTCAATAATCAAAGAAATGCAAGAACAGGGAGAGATTGAATCTGTAAATAGTCAATTTTTTAAATACCTGCAGAAAAAGTATCTGCCTCGAAAACGTCCAGATCTAGATATTTTATCTGCGCGTGAAATTGACCACATTGATGACGTGTTGGCACGTCTTTCCGACAAGAATGCCAAAGAGATAGAGAATTATTCGCACGATGATATTCCTTGGAAAGCTGCACAGGACGGCAAACCACTTTCTTATGAAAGCGTTTTTTATCGTGACGAACGATATTCCGTAAGAAACTATGAAGATGAACTTTAATAAACTGCCAGAATTTCAAAAAGAGCTCAAACGGTTCGGCAAAAAATATAAATCTTTGCCGGACGACTTGCAAGAATTTTGCAGTGTAGTTTCTATTATTCCTTTTGGTAATAGTAAACATTTTAAGGTTGTTGTTCAAAATGAGATTTTTTGTATCATAAAAGCTCGGCTATTTTGCAGATATTTGAAAGGAGATTCTTTACGTATCATCTATTCCTATTTTGAGCAGAAACAACGAATTGAATTTATAGAGCTTTATTTTAAAGGAGATAAAGAAAACGAAAATCGTGAAAGAATTAAAGAGTATTTGAAGAATAATCAAAACTAAGCCTGCTCACTATCCCCCATGTCAGGTAAGCATAAAATAAAAGACGGCTTTAACCCGTATTTCCTTAAATGCTTATTTTGGCCGGACCCGGACACTGAATCCGGTAACATCCGGACAACATAAGGGCACATCCAGACACCTTAATAAAACTTGAAAAAGCTAAAGCTGGGACAATAGAAATGATGGGATTGCTGGTTGAAGAAAGTACCGGGTAACAACGGTGACTATGTGAAGATTTCTTTCGATGTTAAGGTTGTAAATATTTGTTTAGAATATCCCGAATTAAAAAAGCCGCAGTTACGGGAATTTCTCCCCTCCACTGCGGCCATAATTAAGCTGTTAATTTTATCTATAGTCTTGACATCTAACCACCAGTCTTTTCAATGGTTTTCCATTTTAGATTTTACATTTGCCAGTAAGGTCTCTGCTTCTTTTTCATTCTGTTTAACAATGATCGATTCAGCCAATTTGCCCAACACTGGAAGAGGGATGTTATATTCTACTTCAACGTTAATCCTGGTTCCGTCGCCTTCTGGTATGTAATCCCATGTAAACTTACTTTCTATTCCTTTGGGATTATAAACCACTATTCGCTTGTTTGCTTCATATTCAAGTGTTTCAGAATATCCTTTGATATTTACTCCTGCCATTTTATAGGTCCAATCATATTTCTTTTTTCCATCAGCATCACTTGTTATATTTTTTACTTCAACCATACTGGGCCAGACTTCCGGAAGATTCGAAGGATCTTCTACATATGCAAATACCTTTTCCACCGGGGCATTTATGAAGATGGTCTTATTCATTTTATTCATCTTACTCACCTCCTCTCCAGAAGCCCAACCATGCGCCTCGTAATTCAAACGAGTGCTTGTATGAAAACAAAGCTATTTGATTTTTTCCAATTCATCGAGGAAGTCGTTTATGTTTTTCAGGGACATTTTTCCAATCAGCCATCCTATACCTGGAACCTTTGGTGCAAATGTACCGGACCACTTCACCCTTGTAGCATCGCCACTGGTGCTGAATTCAGCCTTGCCTAAGTAGCTTTTTACCGGGGCACCGGAAAGGATGCTGTACGTAAAAGAATTCGGCGGGTCATATGATTCCAGACGTTCATAAACTTTTACTTTCTGGTTTAAGAAATGTATGGTTCGCTCCATACCCAAACCGTTTGAGTCCGGATCGCCTTCTTTTTCAATAGTGATCTGAATAGAAGACCCCGGTGATTCTCCAAACTTACCTGCAACAGCCCAAACCTTTTCCAGGGGCGCATTAATGACCCTTTCAACACTAATAGTTTTCAATTTAAACTTCCCCCTCTCCTTACTGTCTAACTGATAATCTGTATTTCTTCCTAAATTGCGACAAATCCTCCTTTTTGCAATATTTAAATATTGCTGCCCTTAAAGCGCCTTTCGGATGGTTCTCTTGAAGCGCTCCTGGCGCGCTTGATTGCTCCGCTTTTGAACCTTATCCTTTGAATAGGTCTGCCAGAGTTTCTCCCTGCTTTGGCTCAGACCGTTTCTGGGCTCTTATGGCCATGGATGTTAAGACTCCCGCGGAAACTGACGATACAATCTGTACGGTTTCAGCAATTTCTTCTTCCGATATGCCCATTCTTCTTGCAACTGCAAGTTGGCTTTCTACTCAATGCTCGCAGCGTAATGCAAGCACTGTAGCCAGGTGTAAAAGTTTTTTAGTTTTAAGATCCAGCACACCTTCTTCATGGGCGGACTGATAAAATGAATGATACTTACGGGTTACCTCTTTTGCTTTACTCAAACCTTATCAACTCCTGTTCTTAGTTTAAATTGCCTGACTGGCAAAACCTGATTATCAGCAAGGTAAAAGGAACGTTAAATAGCTTGACGAATCAGGCTCTACAGTAAATACTTAAAGATACTATATCATGATTTGTGCTCATTAAATTGCCATAATTATTTACTTAATTACCGGAACATTCTTGGGCGACCGGACAAAACAAATTCATTGATGAGAAACATATTTTGCAGAGGTCATTTAAATGCAAAAAATAGTTATAGCTCCACAAAGAGGCACAGCCTTTAAGCTGAAGTCAGGAGAACAACTCAAGGTTATTGATGTCGAAGGCGGGCAGGTTGCAGATTTGCTGGCATTTAATGAAGAAGACCTTGCAGAAATGTTATCAACAGGTGTAACAATTGATTGCAATGCTTCAACCTGCTTGCAGCAGGGAGATTATCTCTTCTCCAACCGCTACAAACGGATGCTCAGGTTAGTCGAGGACAGGGTAAAAAACCATGACCTGTTGCACCCTGCCTGCAGCCCGGCAATGTTCCGCCATCAGTATGGTATTGTTGATTATCATCCAAGCTGTCTTGAAAATTTTCAAAAGGCCTTGGCTGCATACGGCATCAAAAATCTTACAGCAGCAACACCCTTCAACATTTTTATGCATACCCAACTTGGCAACGATGGGCGCGTTGAAGTTCATAAACCCCTATCTAAAGCGGGAGATTATGTTGTGCTCGAAGCAATCATGGATCTTGTCATTGCCGTAACTGCCTGCTCTGTTGCTGAAAGTGCCTGTAACGCTTACCGGTGCACAGGTATTGTAGTCGAGATATTGCCTCGATCTTGAGCACTTGAGGGTTGTAAGGACAAAACTTTAGTCAGGGATAGCGTGTTAAGAGAAGCCCCTGGAACTTATTACGCAAGGCTTAGTTTAAGAGCCTTGCTGTGGTAAGCCAGTTCCAGTTCATACACTTGCTTCAGCTGAAGGGCGACCTGTTCATGATTAAAAACAGGCGCCTCGGATACCTTCTGAAGTTCTTCGGCCAGTGCAGTCCAGGTCGCTGCCAGGTCAGCCATCATTTCAGGTAGCTTCAAATCACTGACCCGGGGAAGATAGGAAGATGCTTCCTCTAGAAATCTTTTGTAGAGCAACCTGAAACCTCCCCCACCGGTTCCCCTTTTTTCTATGACCTGGTATGCAAAGCGTGCGGTCCACTGCCAATCATCAAAGCTACCCCAGTCGGGCAACTCATGGAGCCATTGTTCAAGCGCAACAAGACCGCCGGGGCTATCGCTAGAATTGGCCAGCGTCCTGCTGTTATCAATAATTGCCTTACCTATGATCGCGGGTAAATCAGACGGAAAAGTAATATTTCGTGGGGCAAACATGTTACCCTTGCTGATGAAAAAGCCATCACTGCTATAACGGGCTTTGCGCATAGCGGCAAAAGGAACTTCCAGGAGACCTTCTCTCTCCGTATCGCTGACATAAAAACACTTTTCCCGTAAATCATAGCCCCAGACCGTAATCACATGCCCCGGGAAATGGGTTTTTGAATTATAATAGGGTAAATAGTAGATATCAGTTTGCAGCAAAACAGGATCGCCGCCTCGCAGACTTTCAATCAGCGCTGCTTCGCTTTTTGCCGGTTCATCGTCCTGAAACCACTCAAAGGGGTAGCCGATTCTTTTGAAAAACTGTGTTTCAATATCGGCCGATCGGACGTGAATCAGGCGGCTGGGTGAAAACCCGGGAAGTTTTAGATACCATATACCGAGCCCGCAGCCGATGCCGAAGCAAAACTCCTCGCTCCAGTTAAAACCATGATAGTTGACAAGGTTTCTTATTCCAGCGCTGGCGCAGTGGTGACCGGGATAATGCCTGGCCCTATCAATTAACATAATAGCACGCTCCTAATAACAATCATACCCATTGTTTCTCTTACTGACAACCTGATCAGGGCCGGAGTTATTCATGCGCTGGTTAATAAATATGCTTTTCACTTGTACCAAATGATATAATAATAATAGATATAATATGCAAATCCGGCAGACTATGAAGTATCCTCAATAGGCGTGACTATTACAACAATGCAAGGAGGCAAGCAGTGATGTTGAGGAAAATGAAACGGATTGTTCGTGGAACACAGCAGATAGACGGAGCCGGAGTTGAATTAACCAGGGTAATCGGTAAACCTGATGTATATGATTTTGATCCCTTTTTGATGCTGGATGCATTTGATCATGATGATCCAACCAAGTACACCCGGGGCTTTCCCTGGCACCCACACCGCGGGATAGAAACAGTCACCTACCTGCTGGAAGGCGAAATTGAACATGGTGACAGCCTGGGAAATAAGGGGGTCATCAATAGCGGTGACTGCCAATGGATGACTGCCGGCAGCGGTATTATCCACCAGGAAATGCCGCAGGCCAGACCTAAAATGCTAGGGGTTCAACTTTGGGTCAACCTGCCGGCCAGCCATAAAATGACAGCCCCCCGCTACCGCGATTTTACCAGGGACGACATACCAAAGATCGAGCAGGAAGATAGTATCATCAGGGTAATATCAGGTCAGTATAACGGCATTTCCGGACCGATGGAAGAGATAACAGTGCAACCCACTTTCCTGGAAGTATCGATTAAACCAGGCAGGGAATTTACCTATGAAACCTTAACCGAAAACACCTTATTCATCTATATCCTCAGAGGATCGGCCCTGCTCCCTGCTGACGAAAAATTGAATGTGCCGGCAGGAAGAGCAATCCTTTTCGGGGAAGGAAAAGAATTGAAGTTGGAAGCCGGCTCCAATGGCCTGCTGATGCTTCTCTTCTCCGGTAAGCGGCTCAATGAGTCAATCGCCTGGGGCGGTCCCATCGTAATGAACACGAAGGAAGAGCTAACCCAAGCATTCAAAGAAATCGACGCCGGCACTTTTATCAAGGAACATGCAAAAGACGGCACTATAAAAGGCAACAAAGTTCACCATGATTACTACACATAAAACAATTCCTGGTTTATCAGTAGTTCTAAAAATGAGTGATCCTGGAAGGATTGCTCTTTTCCTATTTTGGGATATAATTATCTTTGTTCCGGCATTTATACTTATCAGCAATAATTTAAGTGAGGCATATAATTATAACTGAACCACTGGTTAAAATGGCCCGGCAGGTTAGCGAAGGGGCCGTTGATGCAGCTGTTATTGCTGCTGACAAAATTGAGATAGAAGATAACCTGGCCAAGGTATGTATAGACCCGGGTTGCCACAATTACGGCGCCTCACCGGGTTGCCCACCACATGTTGAAGGCCCGGCAGCATTTAGAAGATGGCTCAAATCTTACAAACAGGCTCTCTTTATCAAGATTGATGTTCCCATGGATAGCCTGCTTTCTTATGAATATCGTGACATCATGCGCCTGCTACATGAAATGGTAGTGAAAATTGAAACTGCTGTAATTGCTGGTGGCCATACAAACTCCCGTGGTTTTGCCGGTGGATCTTGCAAGGAACTATTTTGCTTTAAATATACAGACTGCAATGTTTTAGAAAGAAATAGCGAGTGCCGCAACCCGGGTCTTTCCCGTCCTTCCATGTCCGGATTCGGGGTTAACGTATCGCGCCTGAAAGATTTGGCAGGCTGGAATAATAGCACCGGTGAAGGAAAAAATAAATCCGAAGCTTTAAAAATGGGGGCAGTTTACGGACTGATCCTGATCGGTTAGTAAATTTCGTAGCTCTGCATAAGGCAACCGAATCGACTGATCAGACAATTTCCCAGGAAATAATTTAATGGGGCTGCATTACTTAAAGCAGAATCTTGCTGGAGAGGATATGGTGAATGAATTATGAAAAAGAGCACATCAACAAAATCTAACATATACAGGGTGCTTCTGCTCGTGATCATTCTATATGGTTTATATCATTCCTTTTTTGTGCCCATCGAAGTTGATATCCCCCTGCTGCCCTCAATTGCCTACTTCACCACGCAAAGCAATATTATGGTAGCCCTGGCCTTGATTTTCTTTCTGTTGCAGAACCAATCAGAAAGCCGATTGAGGACAATTATTCGCGGAGGGGTTCTCCTCTATATTATGATAACCGGCCTTGTATTTCATGGCTTGCTTGTTCCAAACCTGCCTGAATTCTTCGCCGAAGGAATCCCCTTCAACCAACACATCACTCATACCATTGCACCCCTTGGTTTTGCTCTCGACTGGCTGCTCTTCGATGAGAGGAACATGATGCGCTATGGAGATATTAAATACTGGCTTATCTATCCCATTCTCTACTGGCTTGTTACAGTAGTCCAGGGTAGATTTAGCGGCTTATATCCCTATTTTTTTATGGATATCGGCGAAATCGGCCTGCTTTCGGCTCTGCTCTGGCTGCTGGCTCTCTCCGTATTCTTTATTCTCCTAAGCCTGGCTATTGTTCGCCTTGACCACCTCAAGAGCAAGAGGTCAGAAAACCCAGTGTAAATTAACAATCCCTCTTATTTAACTTCAGTTTGCAGGTCCACAGGAGAGATGATCATCTATTCCCCAGATCAAATTGAAGCATTATTAAGTGAAGCCGGTTTTAGAAAAATCTCTAGCGACCTGGTTGAAGAAAAAAACTGGCTGCGCTGCCTGAGTATAAAATAGATTTGACCTTTTAGATGCTGACAGTTAAGATCAAGATCGAAAAACCTTTGTCAAAAATACATGAAAAAGCATGACTGTTAATTATGAAGAGGTTCCATCATGTTGAAAATGAGCGGCGACTTATCACTGACTAACATACTGGAAAAGGCAGCCGATCGTCTTCCCCTGGCTAAAGAGGAAGTAATTTACCTGCTTGACCTGCAAGAAGAAAGTGAAATCGAAAATCTTTTTGATACTGCCCGCAGACTGCGCCAAAACTATTTTGGCAACAAGGTTTTTCTGTATGGCTTTATTTACTTTTCCACTTTTTGTCGTAATAATTGCACTTTCTGCCTCTATCGCCGCTCGAATAACAGCGGTAAAAGATATCGCAAATCACGCGAGGAGATTTTAGATACGGGGCTTCAACTGGCCGAATCGGGCGTTCACCTGCTGGATCTGACCATGGGTGAAGATCCCCACTTCTTTTCCAACGGCCATTTCGCTGACCTAATCGAGACGGTAGCAGCGGTAAAAGAAAGCTGCCAGTTACCCTTGATGATCTCACCGGGTGTTGTGCCCAAAGCTGTTTTAGAGGAATTATATAATAGCGGGGTTGACTGGTATGCCTGTTACCAGGAGACGCACAACCGCGAACTCTATGCCAGGCTCAGGATAAACCAGAGTTATGATGAGCGCCTGGAGCTTAAGGAATATGCCCGTAAGCTGGGCTTTTTAATTGAAGAAGGACTTCTGGCAGGGCTTGGTGAAACAACTGCAGATCTATACCACTCTTTTCAGGTCATGGACCGGCTTTCAGCCGACCAGGTTAGAGTAATGAGCTTTATTCCCCAGGAAGGAACACCGCTGAAGAAGTTAAAGATGACTCCCCGCCTGCGGGAAATGCTCATTATTGCCGTCATGCGCCTGCTATTCCCTGACAAACTTATCCCAGGCTCACTGGATGTTGATGGCATCGCCGGTCTTAAAAGTCGTCTGAATGCAGGAGCCAATGTCATCACTTCCATTATACCGCCACAGAAGGGCTTTCTAGGAGTATCACAAAGCACTCTAAATATCGATGAAGGCAGCAGAAGTGTTGCCGGTACCATCCCCATACTGGAAGAGTGCGGACTCGAACCGGCGTCAAGGCAGGGTTACACTTACTGGCTTGATCAGGCAAAAAAGAAACCATAGACAATCAAATATGATAAATTTTGCTTAAGTGCCTTATACAACATAGTTTCCTTAATTGTAACTGCTCAGCTTTAGTTTAAGCGTACGGCTGTTCCAAGGTGCCCGGGCCACCCATACCCTTAAAGGAAGCCGTTAGGAAGTACAGGAGAGCAGCCTGAGCGCGGTGGTTTGTAATAACTGCAGGTAAAAAGGGAAATTAGTTGACAGAGCCTTAACATTATTAATGAGGTGGAAGTTCTTAATGAAAAAATCCGTTAAAATTGCCATCATTGTTGGCACTGTATTATTACTGCTATTACTAATTGTTATACTTTTTGCCGATGACTCAGAAGAGTTTGAACCTCACATCTTGAAAAGTGTCGAAGAGGTAATCATAACACCATGGGACGTGGATGCTTCCCTAAACAAGGTTGGCATTAAAAACAAAAAGCCCTATACGATCATGGTATACTTAAACGGATCTGACCTGGAAACAGAATATGCCCTGGCAACAGCAGATTTGCTGGAAATGGTGGAATCAGGATTCAACACCGATAATATCCATTTGGTTGTTTTGACCGGCGGCTCCCTGGAATGGCATAACGACCTTATACCCAGCGACAACTGTGCAATTATTGAAGTAACAGAAGAACTTAAAGTTGTTGATCAGGTCGGCTTGCTCAACATGGGCGATTCAGGAACCCTGACCGGCTTTATTGACTTTGCCATGCAGGCTTATCCGGCCGAAAAGTACGGTTTGATCCTATGGAATCATGGTGGTGGTTCCATTCTCGGTTTCGGGGTAGATGAACATTTTGCCTATGATAACCTTTCCACTCTTGAATTAAGCTATGCCCTCAACAACTCAAAAGCCCTGGAAGAAAAGTTTGAGTTCATAGGTTTTGATGCCTGCCTGATGGCTACGGTAGAGGTTGCTCATGTAACAAAGGATTACGCCCATTTCCTGATTGCCTCCCAGGACCTTGAACCTGGCAGTGGCTGGGATTATGGATGGCTGCAAACTCTTGGTGATAACCCTCACTTAAACGGGGCGGAGATAGGCGAAACCATTGTTGATACTTTTACCGACCAGTATACCGGTAGTGACGAAAACTCAACCCTTTCGATCATTGACCTGGATAAAATTGAACCTGTTATTGTATCTATGGGCAAACTGATGGAAGCATGCAACATTGATTTATCAGCTGAAACTTTCAGCAGGTTTGCCCAGGCGAGAAACAATACCAGGTCATTCGGCGGCGGCAGCCCCAGAGAAAGTGGCACGGACATGGTTGATATCGTCGATATGGCTTACAACTTAATGCCATACTACCCAGACGAGTCTTTAGCTCTCATTGAAGCAGTTAATGATGCTGTCATCTACTACCAAAACTCTGAAAACGTTGACAGAGCCTTTGGGTTGTCTGCATATTATATCTTTGATAACAAAAAGTTGGCCGAGGATTCCATTCAATATTACCAGATCATAGATTTTGATCCATATTACACAACCTATTTGACGAACTTCGGTGCTGAGCTGATCGGCGAACCGCTGTTTATCATTGATTTTGACGAGATCTTTCCGGAGTTAAATGAGGATGGCGATATTGAGATCAAGTTAACGGAAGAAGAGCTTGATAATTTACTGGAAATATTTTTTACCTTGTGGGAACCGGTTTCCGACCTCCCCGACTATTACTACATGCTCGGCATATCGAGTGATGTTGAAGTCAGTGATGACGGAACAATCATTACAGAATTTGATGGCTATTGGCCTGGTATAAACGGTGAATATGTCTGTCTTTATGAAATCGAAGATGAGGGTGAATCAGGAACCTATGCTATCCCGGCAGAACTGAACGGCCGGGAAGTAGATATCATCGTCCTTTTTAACGATCATCATCCTGATGGAAAGATCATAGGGGCAAGGCCATTATTAGAACATACCGAGATGGCCGCCAAAGCCCTGCTGGAAATTAACCCCGGAGACAGGATCAAATTCCTCTATTACGCTACCCTCTTTGTTGAGCAGGATGATCCTGATCTTGATGAAATGTTTGCCGAAGATCACGAACTCTGGTATGAAAGCGAAGAGATAATCGTTGAAGATGAACTGGTCCTGGAGCTGCTGGAAGTAGCGCCCGGTGAAATATTTCTCTATGGTTTTCTGCTGGTTGATGTTCAGCAGAATGAGTACTTCACCGATTTCATCGAGACTGAATTTTACTAAGCGAAGTAAAGCTCCTGCCGTTATGGCAGTCCTGGGTAATTGCAAAAAAGGGCTGCGCACAATTTAAAAGGCGGATTTATAAATCCGCCTTTTATGATGACCTTAAAAACCTGATCAGCTTTGCTACTCCATCTTCAAAGACTCCGAGAAAAATGGGGTAATCAGGCTGGTGACCGAGGGGTCAACCACCACGTTGACACAGGCCGGTTTCCCGGAAGCGAAGGCCCTCTCCAGAGCCGGTATGATCTCTTCATCTTCGGTCACATATTCACCATGCCCGCCCAGGCCTTCCACCACTTTTTCATAACGGCGCAGGCCCAGCTCGGCACACTGAAGGCGATCTTCTCCGATTGACATTTTTTGGCCGTGTTTAATCATACCCCAGGCACAGTCGTTGTTGACAACGCAGACCACTGGAATATTGTGGCGAACCATGGTATCAAACTCCATGGCGTTAAAGCCAAAAGAACCATCCCCGTTTAAGAGAACTACTTTTTGGTCAGGGTTGGCCAGCTTGGCAGCCATGGCAAAGGGTATTCCGGTCCCAAGGCAGCCAAAAAGACCGGCAGCCGTACCGATCACTCCAGCCTTACGGCTTGACATAAAACCTGTCAACCCGAAATAAACGGTATCGCCTCCGTCAGCCAGGTAGAGAGCATCTTTACCCACAAATTCGGCAACCCTGGCAGCCAGCCTCACAGGATGAATCGGATCAGAGGGTGTCTCTCGCAATTGCAACTCGTATTCCAGCATGGCCCGGCTGTTATCTTTAATGGTTTGCAACCACTGACCATGGTCTTTTTTCTCTACAAGGGGAAGTAGTTCTTCCAGGGTTACAGCTACGTCACCAGCGAGTCCCAAATCGGCGGCACGGTTGCGATCCAGTTCACAGGGTTCGACATCAATGCGAATAACCTTGGCCCCCTGGGGTATGATAGCCCCGGACTGAAGCAGCCAGTTATAACGGAGGCCGGCAGTAACAATGACATCAGCCTGGGGGGTATTGGCCATCAAGCCAATATAGCCACAGTCCCAGATTGAAAGGGGATGATCATCGGGAAGTTCGCCCCGCCCGTAATTAAGCAACATGAAGGGCATACCGGTTTTCTCGATGAATTGCTGCAGGGATCTGGCGCTCTTACTTAAGCCAACACCGGTACCGCCCAGGAAAAGGGGCTGACTGGCGCTGTTGATAATCTCTGCTGCTTTCTGCAGTGATTGCTGATCGGGCCGGAAAGTATAATGGCGGGGAGCTCGCGAAGGAAAGGAAATTTCACTTTCATCAACCGAAACGTTCAACACATCGGGAGGTAGCTCCAAAAATACAGGTCCCGGCCGTCCCTCGCGAGCCTTGTGGAAAGCAATGGATAAATACTCGGGGATACGTTTAGCGTCATGGCAAGTTGCCCACCATTTCGTAACTGGTTTAATCATATCAATCTGGTTCATTTCCTGCAGGGCACCTCTGAGATCATCACGCACCGCATGTCTGCCGCAGAGCACAACCAGGGGAGTGTTGTCCAGGTGGGCATTAACCAGGCCGGTAAGACCGTTTGTGAAACCCGGTCCGGCAGTTAAGAAGCACACGCCAGTCTGCCCGCTATAAATTGACCAGGCCTGGGCGGCCATTACCGCCGCCTGCTCGTGCCTTACATCGATGGTGCGCACGTCGTACTCCGTGAAGCCGTCCAGTAACGTTTCAATATGGCCTCCGGAAATACCAAATGTGATTTCGACATTTTCAACTTCCTTGAGATATTTAACTGCCAGGTGTCCGCCTTTAATGCGTGTCATCATCTTCCTCCTTTAATTCATTTTGACGAGTATTTTTATATCGGAGCAGCCAGGATCAAATAAGGGGGCAAAGCCATCTTCAGCCATTTTTTCCAGGGCAACAACCTTCCCCACCAGGGGCTTTACGGCCGAAGGGTTGGAAGCAATAATATCCATAGCCTGCCTGAATTCAGCAGCCGTTGCCCCGTAAGATGTTCTAAGCTGGATCTCACGGGTAACCAGGCCGAGGAAAAATAATTCCACGGGGACCTCACAAATACCAAGAACAATTACCGTACCACCCTGACGCACCAGGTTCGTCGCTTCACTGATTGTTTCCGGACTACCGACGCATTCGAAAACAAGATCGGCACCGGCACCGGAGGTCAGCTCACCAATTTGTTTATCCACACCTTCTCTGGCGGGGTTAATCAGGGCAGTAGCACCCATCTCGCCGGCAACGGACAGACGCTTGTCATTCATGTCAACCACAAATATTTTTTCCAGGCCACGCCGTTTCAGCTCAGCCAGCAGGCAGAGCCCAATGGCTCCCGCACCCAAAATAACCACGGATTGTTCGGAATTAACACCGACCATCTCGACCGCATGTAAAGCGACACTGTATGGCTCGGCCAGGGCTCCTAACTCGAGAGGGGTTTCTTTTCCAATAGCGACAATGCTTTCACTTGGAACCAGCAGGTATTCTGCCATGGCCCCTTCCCGGGTCACCCCGATTACATTCATTGCTTCGCAAATGTTGTCTCTTCCCGAACTGCAGGAATAACAGTTTCGACAGGCCAGCGAGGCAGTGCCGGTAACTTGCTGTCCATTTTCCAGTTCGTCCACTCCCGGGCCCAAGGCCTCGATAATGCCTGCATACTCGTGGCCAATGGCCATCCCAAAGGGAAATAGACCGCTCTTGTAAGCATGCAGGTCAGAACCGCATATGCCACAGTATTCCACTCTGACCAAAACCTCTCCTTCCGCTGGTTCCGGCTTTGGCTTATCGACAATCTGCAAATCTTCGGGGCCGTTAAGAGTCGCTGCCCTCAATTCACTCACCTACCCTTGTTTAATGTATTTAAATTACTTCAGTTCGCCGGGAAAGTATTGCAATAATTTTGAAACTAAACTTAAGATATCACAAAATAAATAAAATATTAATAACCAGCAAAAAATTATCCTCAATAAACTCTACTTTTCCTTTTAAGTTCTTCTCTATTGTGTTTCTTAGCCCTCTTAGGCTGACAATTTTTTTTCTGGCTATATTGACAAGAGAAACTATTGCTGCTACTATTTAAGTTAGCCAAACCTAACCAAATGGCTTTTTATGTGGCCGTAGTGTTAGAGGAGACTAACTATATTCGAAGGGGTGCGTTGCTATGATGCATACTTTACCTGTTACTTCATCCCTGCAAGACTACCTGGAAACGATATTAAGTCTGGCCAAGGAAAAGAAAAAAACAAGAGTTACAGATATTGCCAGGCAGATGAATATTGCCAAGCCAAGTGTTATCCAGGCTTTAACTCTGCTCAAAGAAAAGGGCCTGATTATCCAGGAACGCTATGGCCCGGTTGAGCTTACAGCAGAAGGAGAACGTTATGCTCAAATAATCAGGCACAGGCATACAATAATCTACGGTTTCCTAACCCAGGTACTCGGTGTATCCCCTGCATCTGCCGAAAAAGATGCCTGTCTTCTCGAACATGATCTGAGTAGTGAATCTTTCAAAAAGCTGCTGCTTTTTTTACGCAGCCAAAACATCGATGCCGACCTTGTAAAAGAAGTCGGCTGGGATTATGAAAAATAGAGAGAATTTAGGAGGTGCAAATACATGGAATTAAGCCTCGTTGAAATGAAACCTGGTCAGGTTGGTACTATTTCAACTATTCAGGGTGGCCCGGGTTTTAAAGAAAAAATAAACCAGATCGGCCTGCGTACTGGAAAAAAGATCAAAAAAGTCAGTTCTATCTTTAGCCGCGGGCCGGTTACAATATCTGTAGATAATTTTCAGATTGCCATTGGCTACGGCAAGGCAGTGCGGATAAGGGTGGAGGTAAATGAAGATGCGTAAAATAGTCATGGTCGGCAATCCGAACGTTGGTAAAAGTGTAGTCTTTTCTCAATTGACAGGTTCAAAAGTGATGATCTCAAACTATGCCGGTACTACGGTTGAATATACAAAAGGCCAGCTTAAGACTGAAAAAGAAGTATTCGAGGTTTTAGATGCTCCCGGCACTTACAGCCTTCATCCTTCGTCAAGGGTTGAAGAGGTGGCTGCTTCCCTGGTTGATGAGGCAGATATTGTCATCAATGTTGTTGATGCCACTAACCTGGAACGCAACCTTTTGCTCACAACCGAGATTATGGAACGCAATGTACCTATGATTGTGGCCTTGAATATGATCGATGAAGCCGGCCACAAAGGGGTGCAGATTGATGTAGAAATGCTCGAAAAGCTGCTCGGACTTCCCGTTATACCAACAGTTGCCGTCAGTGGAGAGGGGCTCAAAGACCTCGTGGATGCCCTGCCCGGGGCTGAGAACCGCCAAATCAAACCGCTTCATACCGATGATCGCTGGGCTTATGTTGGCAGCATTGTCAGCCAGGTGCAAGAAATTGTCCATCGCCACCACAGTTGGCTGGAAACACTCCAGGATGCCAGTTTAAGACCACTTACCGGTATACCAATAGCCGCAGCTGTACTTTTTCTCGCTTTCCAGTTTGTAATAGGCCTGGGCGAATTTATCGCTGAGTTTCTGGAAGATTATATCTTTGCCGGCCTCTATGAACCAATACTTGTCCGCCTTAGTGAATTGATGGGTCAGAGCGGCTTTTTACATGACATTCTCATTGGCAGATTAATCGACGGAGAAATCGAATTCGAGGAATCCCTCGGGGTGCTGACAACCGGCGTTTTTGTCGAAATAGGTGTAGTGCTCCCATTTTTAACTGTATTTTACCTGGTGCTGGGTTTTCTTGAAGATTCCGGCTACCTTCCCCGTTTGGCGGTAATGGTAGACCGTGGCCTGCACCGCATGGGGCTGCATGGTTACTCGATTATTCCAATGGTACTGGGTTTCGGATGCAACGTGCCGGCGGCTATGGCGGCAAGAAACCTGGAAAGCAGACGAGAAAGGTTTATAGCCTGTACGCTGATGGCAGTTGCCGTGCCTTGCATGGCCCAGCTTGCCATGATTATTGGTCTGGTCGGCCGTTTCGGTTTCGCCTACCTGGCTGTAGTCTTCGCCAGCCTCTTTTTCATCTGGATCGTGCTGGGTCTAATCATGGATCGGGTTATGCCCGGATACACCCCCTCGATGGTCGTGGAAATACCCCCATATCGCATCCCCAGCTTTAAGGCACAGGCCAAGAAACTGGGCATGCGTATCAAGGGCTTTCTTATTCATGCGACACCCTACATTTTAGGTGGCATCCTGGTAGTAAATATATTTTACACTTTAGGGGTGGTCGAATTTCTTGGCAATCTCTTTGCCCCGGTTATACAAGGCTTGCTCGGCCTGCCTGGCGAGGCGGTTTCAACCCTTTTGATCGGCTTTTTACGTAAAGACGTTGCAGTAGCCATGATGGTTCCGCTTGGCCTTGATGCCCGCCAGTTTGTAATCGGCGCTGTTGTCCTGGCTGCTTATTTTCCCTGCGCTGCAACATTTACAGTAATGATAAAAGAAATGGGAGTAAAAGATATGGCCAAGTCCGCCATCATCATGATCCTAACTGCATTTACAGCCGGCTTTGCCCTGAATATGCTCCTTGATAAAATTGTGCCGGCCGCATATTTGGCTCCCGGAATTTTCATCCTGGCTATCATACTCATTTTGCTTTTTGGCAGCACATCAGACCGCCGGGAAATGAAAGACCTGGACAGCGCAGCATGAGGTAGGGCGCGGGTAAAATGTTGCCGTCAGGATCGGCAGGCATAGAAACTAATTTTTTTAGAAATAATAGGTTTTGAAGAGCTCGCAAAAACCGGCATTACGCTGGAAGCAAGCCTTTCTATGAGTTAAAAGTTTGTAAGCTTATAAAAAAAACAGATAAAAAGAATCCCCCCTAACAACTCACTGCAACCAAGCTGTTTGCCAATATTCAGTGTAGACAAAACTAGTGATACAAGTTATTATTAGAATTAACTGAAAGATCTGATCGTCTGATCTATTTGTTAGGGAGGCTTTGCCTGATTGGAACAGGTAGTAAAAACCAATCTTCCTGAAACCATTGCTCGCCTGATTGTATCCAGAATAGCCAAGGGCGAATATAAACCGGGTCAGAAACTCCCCCCTGAAAAGGAGTTGATGTATCTCTTTGCGGTGGGACGCTCTACAATAAGAGAAGCATTCCAGGCCCTGGCCTTGATGGGTTTAATCGATATACGGCCAGGGCAGGGCACTTTTATTCGAGATATCAAGAAAGAGACGGTTATACAACCGTCTCTTTTTTTGCCTCTGGTTGACCCGGAAACCACCGCCGAACTGCTTGAGGCAAGAGTGGCTGTTGAACCGGTAGTAGCTGAATTGGCCGCTGTCAGAAGAACTGAAAATGATTTGTCAGGTATGAGTAAGATCCTCAATGAATGTGAGGAAGCACTTCAAAGTGGCGAGCCGGTATATAGCCTTTCAGCCGGATTCCACTTTCTATTGGCCCGAGCTTCTCGCAATACCGTTTTTGTTCGCTTTCTAGAGTCGATCATTAATCTAATGGCCGCCCGAGGGGCAAAAATTGAAGAATATCAGGCTTTTACCCTCTGGGAACTGAATTCTCACCGGGAAATCTTAGGGATGGTTGAAGAGCAAAATCCTTCCGGAGCAAAGGAAACCATGCTCGAGCACTTAACGAGATCGGCCGACTATTACCTGCAGATTAGCAGTAAAGACTGAGTAAGAACGCCCTTTGGCAAAAAATAATTAATATTGACTGAACACTGTCAGACAGCTTTATGAATCATCTAAAAGTTAAAGGAGGACCTATTAATGAGTACCAGTAATGCTTCCGTAGTTGCAGAGAAGTTGCGTCCCTGGATTAAAATTAAGTATGCTTTTGCCTCACTGGGTGGGGGAATGACTGATTTGCCGATCGATTTGTTGCTCCTCCCTTTCTACACGGAAATTCTTGGTGTTCCTGTAACCATAGCCGGCTGGGTGGCACTGGCAGCAGGAATATGGGACGCTTTAACTGACCCAGTTCTTGGAGGATTATCAGACAGGACCCACACCCGCTGGGGGCGTCGTCGGCCTTATTTTTTAATAGGCGCTATTCCACTGGGTTTAAGCTTTTTCTGGCTCTTTAATCCCTTTATGGATCACTTTGCAGCTTCATTTCTGGCCGCATTTCTGATGTTTCGTTTATCGTTGACCGTCGTCCTCATCCCCCATGTTTCACTGGGTGCAGAGATGTCTCCAAACTACGACGAACGAACCAGCATTATGGGCTATAAGCAGGGATTTTGGATTATTGGCTTATTACTCGGTGTTTTTATCCCCATTGCTTTATTGGAAAGCATGCCGGATCCAAGTGCTGCCTATGGGATGATCGGCTTAGTTATGGGCATATTCATCACTTTCAGCGTCCTGGTCACTTTCTTCGGCACTCGTGAAGATCCAAGTCACTGGCGGAAAACAGAAAAGATTAATTATTGGCAAGGCCTGAAAATACTCTTTTCAAACAAGCCATACATGATTATTCAGATCGGCTACCTACTCTATCACACTGCAGCCGCTATTCCCAATACTCTGCTCATATATTTCGCCATCCACTGGATGAAAATATCTGAGTCAGCAGTCCTACTGGCCATCCCAATATACATGATCTTAGCCATAATAAGCGTACCGATTTGGGTCAAGTTGGCTCAAAAAACAAATAAGAAAAAAGCTTTTATCGCTTCACTCTTTTTCTCCACGGCAGCCGCTCTGTTAACGCTACTCATTCCCGAAGGCGGCACCGGAATACTTTATCTAATCCTGGGGATCGCCGGTATCGGTTACGGTGGAATGATGACTGTACCTCACGCTATTCTTGCCGATGTGGTTGATCTTGATGAACTTAAAACAGGCCAGCGCCGAGAGGGACTCTATTATGGCACCTGGGAGTTTATACGCAAGCTATGCTCGAACCTGGGCAAGTGGGCCCCGATGATGATCCTCGGAATTTTGGGATTTGTTTCCGGAGGCGTAACGCAAACCCCCGAAGTTGTTAGTGGTATCAGGTTGATGTTTGGCATTGGTCCGGCCTTCATTTACCTTGCGGCCGGAATCGTTATGTTTGCTTTTAAATTAGACCGTGAAGAGCATGAAAAAATACGCAAACAGCTGGAAGAAAGACGTAAGGAGAGTGAGATGGTATGAGATACCTTGTAGTTGAAGCACATCCGGACGATATGGCCTTCTTTTGCGGAGGCACCGTAGCTAAACTAATACAGGATGGTCATGAGGTTTTTGTCATCACTGTAACTGACGGCCAGCAGGGGACCCTTGATCGCACTTACGACAGCGAGGAGAAATTAGCTGAAACGATGAGAAATGAGCAGGAGCAGGCCTGCACCTTTCTGGGCATAAAGGAAGTTACCTTCCTGGGTGAGAAGAACCATTTTCTCCAGCCGACTCATGCATTAAGAGAAAAGATTGTCCGCCATATACGCCGAATCCAACCCCAGGCAGTGTTTACCCTGGACCCCTGGAATGAAGACGAAAATCCGGACCACCGAGCGGTAGGTATGACAGTGCTCGAAGGGTGTTCTTTCGCCCACATGCATCTTTTTCACCCTGAGCACCTCGCCGAAGGCCTGGAGCCTGCCACCGTAGCAAAAGTTATCCTCTGCAAAACTGCTGCCCCTAATACTTTTTTTGATATAGCAGAAACTCTTGAGAGAAAAGTAAAAGCCGCCCTCTGCTACCGCAGTCAAATCGAACTGATGCAAGAAGAGGGCAAACAAAGACTGGCTGCATTAGGCCTCAGCTTGCCAATATTTGAAAGCGACTTTAGTCAGGCAGTTGAGCTAACCCTGCGGGCTATGGCCGAGGAAACAGGCAAACAAGCCGGAATGGAACTAGCCGAAGCTTTTAAGGTACGCGGACTGGGCATATTAGAAAATGCCAAAGAAATGATCGGCGGCCTGACAGTGTAATCTTGTGTTGTGATAGAAAAGGAGCCTTTAGATGTTAGATTACAGTCTGCAATGCAGTAAGTGCAATGGAGTACAAGAACTTTCTTCTGAGCCCCGCTGCTCAAACTGTGGAGGCGTGCTGCTGCTTCAACCCCATCTAATGGAGAAGCGTTCTGAGCTAAATAAACTTTTCGACTTTAGAATCTCGGACATATGGAAATACCGGGAGCTTTTGCCTGTTAAATCTCATTCTTATAATGATACCCTGCAAGAGGGTGGCACACCACTGCTTTTGACACCACTTTTAACTCACCAGCTTGAAATTCGTGAGTTGCAGATAAAAAATGAAACCGTTAACCCTACAGGCTCCTTCAAAGATCGTCAGGTGGCAGTGGGCCTGTCAGCAGCAAGTGGCCCTTCAGTAATTGCCGTTATTTCTTCCGGTAACGTTGCAGCAGCGGCAGCAGCTCAGGCAGCAAGACGAGGGATAAAATGCCTGGTTTTTGTACCAGCTACAGCCCCGCTGGGCAAACTTATTCAACCGGCAGCTTACGGAGCACGTATCTGCCGCATCAAAAGCACTTCATCATCCCTGATCATGGAGCTCGTTGTAAAAGCATCAAAACTTAAAGGTTGGTGTCATCTATCCACTGCAGGCTGTTTTAATCCATTCAGCGTTGAAGGTTCTAAGACAATTGCTTATGAATTATATGAACAATACCGGGGAAACCTACCTGACTGGATTCTTGTACCAGTCGGTGGCGGTGGATTACTGGGTGGGTTATGGCGAGGTTTTCTTGATTTACAGGTACTGGGCCTGGCTCCTTTTTTACCTCGCCTGGCCGGAGTTCAGGCAGCTGGCTGCGCACCTTTGGTCAGAGCACTTGAAAAAAACCTGGATCCCGATACAGCAATGACCGAGCGCTGGAAAGAGCCCTGCACCATCGCAGGTGGGATTGCCGATGATGTTCTCTTTGATGCGCATCGCGTTTTACCCGCTATTCGCGACAGCGGTGGAACTGCTGTAGCAGTGACCGATCAATCAATCCTCGAAGCAATGCAGCTGCTGGCAGTCAAGGGAGGAATATTTGCCGAGCCTTCCGGGGCAGCTTCCCTGGCAGGTCTAATATCTCTTAGAAAAGCCGGGGTAATTGGGAAGCAAGAACGGGTATGCTGCCTTGTAACCGGAACCGGCTTAAAAGATACAGCTTCAGCTGAAACTATAACCGAACCGGTAGTAACAGCAGAGCCAAATCTGGAGGCAATAATTGAGGCTGCGACTATGTAAACCATTATCCTGTGACAAAGAAAATGCCACAGGATAGGCATATTCATGCAGGGGGTGTAATCAAGATCAGCGGTTTAATAGCAGGAACAGCGAAAATAGATATAACCCCGGATGAGCCAATCAGAATGGGCGGCTTTGGCCAACGTACCGGCCTTAGTAGAGGCATTGGCGATCGGCTCTATTCCGGTGCTCTTTACTTATCGCAAGGCCCTAAAAGGCTTCTCTTCATAACCAGCGACTTAATCTGCATACCGGATAGTCTCGCCGAAGAAGCAACCGAGCTCATATGTCAACAAACTGGGCTTGACAGCTCTGCAATCTGCCTCACAGCTTCACACACTCATTCCGGTCCAGAATTAATGGAATACTTCAAGCCAACCGCTGCCGTTAAGCGTTACCGGAAAATGCTCCTGGAAAAGCTTGTCTTATTGGCAAATAATGCAGAGCAAAACTGTTTCCCTGCCCGAGCATCAGAAACCCGGGGGATTTTTTCCTCAACGATTAATCGCCGCACCAGCATACATGGAAATCCGGTAGACAATCGTCTCTTTGTCCTGGCCATTCACGAAATAAACCAAAACAAACCAAAGGCAATACTTTATGGTTGTGCCTGTCATCCTGTCTGTTTGGGCCACAACAACTACTTGATAAACGCTGATTTTCCTGGCCAGGCCCGCTTAATCCTTGAAAACAGATACCCCGATTGTCACGCCCACTTTTTCAATATGGCGGAAGGAAATCTCATACCTAATACCCGCCCTCCAGCAGATTCGCTTGATACACGCGGTTATTCCGGGGGAAGCAGTGAAGATGCAAAAATAATCGGCTCTGCCCTGGCTCAATCTGTGCTGGAAGCCCTTGGAAAAGCTTCTTGCCGGGAAACCCTTGAACTTGATTCTGTCATGGAAGATATTAAGGTAAACCCCAACTATTATCACCTGAGTGCAGATGAAACTATCGAAAAATTGACGGAAAATCAAAAGACTATTTCACAATACCTGGGAGAAGATTTCACCCGCTTTACACCGGAGGATTTAAGTCCGCTTGACAACCTCTGGGCTGACGCTTCAAACCTGGTAGTTAAAAATAATATGAACAAAAAAGAAATGCAGCATCTGATGGCAGCAGTCTGCCGTTATTTCGTCTTTTTAAACCGTCTTTTTAATCCGTCCATGCAACAACCTATATCAGTAAAAGTACAGCTGATCCGGATGGGCGAAAGCCTGTTGCTGGCTTTGCCTGGAGAAGTACTCGTTGAAGCTGCTTTTGCCTGGCGGAAACTGGCCGGTGAAAAAGCCTACATTGCCAGCCTGGCTAATGGTTACTTAGGTTATCTTCCTCATAGTGACAATTATTGCGAGACAGAATGGGAAAATAAATACGAAACTATTATGAGCGCCCTGGAACCTGATGCGATGACAAAAATTATAGCAGTGGCTGAAAGAATGCGGAATAGACTTTTCAACACCTCTAAAGTGGAGCGATCTTAATTTGAAAGCGCCTGGCTTTTAGTTGAACTTGCCATTATTGTAATGGCAGTGATCACCCTGAGGGAACTAAGATTAATCAATCGAACCCAGTAAGCCTAAGAGCTACACAATCCCTCGTGATCAATATTCTCTGGCGGCCAGTTTCCCTGCACTTTCAATGCCAATCCAGTAAACCTCAATATTTCTACCGATTAGATCGCTGTTGATGTAGAAGGGTTTGCCTACCAGGTCAACTTCAATATACCTATCAAGATTATTAGGAGTACCTGCATTCACGGCAGGTATGATGAACCTACCTGCTCATGATGCTCGCTCGGTATAGCTGAGATTGTATGCTTCAGTTTGATTGCTTATGACTTCCATAGCCTCACCAGTTATGCTAATACCGGGGGCTTCAGTGACACTATAGTTTTCAGGCTGAGAGTCTGCACATCCGGACAGGAAAAA
>CAZVLE010000111.1:0-37678 GCA_964627855.1 uncultured Syntrophomonadaceae bacterium
CCCCTTGTATTGTAGGTGAAGCGATGGTTAATAAAGGTTACGAGAAGGCCAGGCAAAGAGTTGAGAGCCTGCGGCGGGAGATAGAAAAACATAATTATCGGTACCATGTCCTGGATAACCCTTTAATCGATGATCGGCAGTTTGATCTTCTGATGCGGGAGCTAAAAGAACTGGAAGAGAAATACCCCTCCCTAAGCGATCCGGAATCCCCGACCCGTAGAATTGGCGGTGAGCCCCTCGGAGTCTTTGCTACAGTTGAGCACAGGGTAGCCATGCTCGGCCTCGATAATGCCTTCTCTGAACAGGATCTGGTTGACTTTGATGCCAGGGTGAAAAAATTTTCCGGTAAGGAAGAAGTGGCCTATTTCTGCGAATTAAAAATTGATGGATTAGCAGTATCGCTGCAATATGAAAATGGCACCTTCGTACGCGGCTCGACACGCGGTGACGGTTTTAGTGGTGAGGATATCACTTTAAATCTGCGCACCATCAGGCAGATACCCCTGCGTTTGCCTAAAGAAATAACTATCGAGGTGAGGGGCGAAGTATATATCAACAAGGAAGAATTTGCCGAATTAAACCGGCAACGCGAGTTAGAGGGCCTGCTGCTCTTCGCCAACCCGCGCAATGCCGCTGCCGGCTCCCTGCGCCAGCTGGATCCCCGTTTAACTGCTGCGCGGCCACTGCGCATATTCCTTTACGGTCTTGGTGAAAATTCTTTGAGCCTGCCCGGACAGGCAGATTTACTTGACTACCTGGAAAAGCTGCAGCTACCGGTCAACCAGCACCGCAAAATATGTAACGGTCCGGACCAGGTCTGGCAATACTGTCAGCAGTGGCAGGAAAAAAGAGAACAGCTACCCTATGAAATAGATGGCATCGTTATTAAAGTTAATGAGTTAAAGCTACAGAAAGCGCTCGGTAACACGGCCAGGAGCCCCCGCTGGGCGGTGGCTTATAAGTATCCTCCCGAGGAGAAAGCAAGTAGGATTATTGATATCAGGGTAAATGTTGGTCGAACGGGCGCCATTACCCCTGTAGCGATCCTGGAACCAATTAGTTTGAGCGGTACGACGGTGCAGCGAGCCAGTTTGCATAATGAAGATCTAATCGCCGAGAAGGAAATTCTCATTGGTGACCTGGTAATCGTGCGCAAGGCAGGCGAAATCATCCCCGAGGTGGTGCGCGTGGTGAAGGAAAAACGCAGCGGCCTGGAAAAAGAGTTCTCCATGCCGCGGCAGTGCCCTTCCTGCAGGACAGAAACAGTCCGCCTGAGTGGTGAGGCGGCCAGGCGCTGTCTTAATCCATCCTGCCCGGCCCAGCTGGTTGAAAGACTGGCCCATTTTGCTTCCCGCCGGGCCATGGATATAGAAAGCCTGGGACCTGCTGTCGCTGAAATGATTTACAGGGCTGATCTTGTCTCTGACGTAGGTGATCTATACTATCTAAACAAGGAAGAGCTGACAGCCCTGCCCCGCATGGCTGACAAGTCGGCTGGAAATTTAATGGCGGCAATTGAAAAGAGCAAAGCCAACCCTTTGCGCAGGCTGCTTTTTGGTCTGGGAATACGTTTCGTCGGTGAAAAGGCGGCCAGGCTGCTGGCCGAACATTTTTTGAGTCTCGATAACTTGTCAAGCGCCGAAGAAACTGAACTTACGTCCATAGAAGAGATTGGTCCTAAAATCGCCGAGGCGGTGGTTACTTTCTTCAATACTCCCGAAACAGAGCCGCTTCTGGAAAAACTCCGCAAAGCCGGGGTCAATTTCACTGAACCGGTTCCGGATCAAAAAAATACTTCCTCGACGATAATGGACAAAATTTTTGTTTTCAGCGGGGCCCTGGATAATTTTAGCCGCGAGGAGGCAGCAGCCCTGGTTGAAGCGGCTGGTGGCAGGGTCGCTTCAGCAGTCAGCAAGAAAACTGACTACCTGGTGGCGGGTAGTGAGCCGGGCAGCAAACTCGAAAAGGCGCGCCGGCTCGGTGTGGAAATCATCGACGAAGGTGCTTTTAAAAATCTCCTGTCTTAAAATCTTTATCTAACGCTACAGCGATTGGTATAAGAATAAGGTGATGCCATCTCCGTGGTTTAGCAAAATCAGTCAGATCGTAAAAGTTTCGCGGTTGTGTAAATCCCCGGTTAGGGCAAAGAAAGGGTGAAGGACATGGGTGAGAAGAAAACTTCAACCCTGAAAACCGATGCGGAAAGTATGCTTCTTCTGCAAAAAATTATAGATTCCCTCTCTGATGCTGTTTCTGTTGTTGACGAAAAGGGAATTGGTATCATGATCAACCGTGCCTACACCCGTATCACCGGTCTCAGCGAAGAACAGGTTTTAAAGAAACCGGCTACAGTTGATATAGCCGAAGGTGAAAGCGTGCACATGAAAGTCTTGCAAACCGGCAAGGCCATCAAGGGGGTACGGATGAAGGTAGGGCCTTTCAGGCGGGAAGTAATAGTCAGCTGTGCCCCACTGATCATCGATGGAAAACTGAAGGGCAGCGTAGGCGTAATTCAGGATATTTCTGAATTACGCCGGGTCATGGAAGAGCTGGAAAGAACTAGACGGATGATCAGAAGGCTTGAATCTCGCTACACCTTTGATGACATAATTGGCAGCAGCGAAGCAATTCGCAAAACCATCGAAAGGGCCATCCAGGCAGCTAAGGCACCGGCCGCTGTTCTTCTGCGCGGTGAGTGCGGCACCGGAAAAGAGCTGTTTGCCCATGCCATTCACCATGCCAGCGAAAGAGCGGCAAAGCCCTTCATCCGGGTCAATTGTGCATCGCTGACTGATACTCTGCTGGAAAGCGAACTTTTCGGCTATGCAGACGGAGCCTTTACCGGGGCCAGGAAGGGTGGGCGCAAAGGATATTTCGAGGAAGCATCGGGCGGCACCCTTTTTCTCGATGAAATCGGGGCCATGAGCCTGGAGGCCCAGGCCCGCCTGCTGAGAGCGATCCAGGAGGGGGAAATCATCAGGGTTGGTGAGTCGCGGACAAGACGTATCGATGTGCGCCTGATTGCTGCTACCAATGCAGATCTGGAGAAGATGGTTGACAGCGGCCGATTCCGTAAGGATCTTTATTACCGTCTGAACGTTTTTCCGATCAAGATGCCGCCTTTAAGAGATATTAAAAGTGATATTCCCCTGCTGGTCAACCACTATTTGTCCCGCTATGCCATTGATTATGGCCGCACAGTTCTCGAGGTATCACCGGCCGTATTTCGCCGCCTGAAAGAATATGACTGGCCCGGAAATATGCGCGAGCTGCAAAATGTAATTACCAGGGCCCTGATCAACCTCGATCGTGATGAAAATATCATCGAAGAAAAACACCTGGTGATGCCCTTTGTCGCAGAACCGGCTTTGCTGAAAGGCGAACTGGTTACCATAGAAGGCTCCCTGAAGGATATGCACAGGAGCTGGGAAAGGGATGTACTGCTGCAAGCGCTTCATGAAGCCGGAGGCAACAAAGCCGAAGCAGCACGGCGCCTGGATATCTCGATTCGCAACTTATATAACAAACTACACCAGCACCGGTTGCTCTGATCCAGACTCAACAGCTGTCTGACCATTCTATTTTTCCCTGAACAACTGAAGATCGAGCCAAACTAAAATAATTTCGGCCCAACCGCTGGGTGCAGAATTTTATTTTGCTGTGCTTGGTACGAAAATTGCGACATATAAATAGTAACTGCTCAGCCTGGAATGTGAGAATAAAGATTGCCCCTTCCAGGGTGCCCGCGCTGCCCATAAATTCGTAGGAGCGACTTAAGTGTATGGGCAGCCCGGATACCTTGGAATAGCCTTACACTTAAACTATAGCTGAGCAGTTACTTTAAATAGAGGATTAGCGCTAAGCAGTATTACGGAGCAACGATAAGACCAGCCGGATCAAAGTAAAAACGATTTGCAGACAAAACAAGGCAAAAGAACCGTGCATTATTTTGCAGGCAAACAATTACACCATGCACTATTTTGCAGGGAGGGGATGATTATGGATACGACCATGTTGGAGTTCAGGTTGCATGGCAGGGGCGGTCAGGGCATTGTTGTTGCGGCGGCAATATTTGCTGAGGCAGTATTCCTTGAAGGATACTATGCCCGTGCTTTTTCACTCTTTGGCGCTGAACGCAGGGGGGCCCCGGTAACAGCCTTTATCAGGGTCAGCAGGGAGCGTTTGATGCCGCGCAGCCGCATCTACAATCCTGACTATGTAATAGTTTTCGATGCAACCATTAGCGGCAGTGCCCTGCTGGCAGGGTTAAAGAAGCATGGGACCCTGCTGGTTAATGCACCTGAAAAGTGGGATGAAAGTTTCGGTGGCGAATCACTGGCCGGCAAACAGTATCACCTGATTACCGTTGATGCGGCGGAGATTGCCTGGAAACACGGGTTAACCATCGGCAGTTTTCCGATGGTTAACACTGTCATGCTCGGCGCGATGGGCCGTATCAGCGGCCTGGCCTCACTGGATAACCTAATCACTTCGATCAAAAAGCGGGTTAGTGCCAGCCTGGAAGCAAATATTGATGCAGTTCAGGAGGGCTACGAAAAAGTAAAGGAGGTGGGTAGACTTGTTAACTGAAATGGTCAGAGAAGCAATTCCCTATGTTTGTGGCAGTGAGCCAAGCTTTGCCAATAAAACAGGGGAGTGGCGCTTTTTAACTCCGCAAAGAGCTTCCAGAGTATCACCCTGCCGGCAGGGCTGCCTCCTGGAAGGAGAAATACCGCTCTGGTTGGAAGCGGTAAAAAAGAAAAACTGGCAGGAAGCCTGGCAAATAATGAGCCGCTACAATCCTTTTCCGGCTTTGACCGGATATGTTTGCTTTCATCCATGTACCGAGAATTGCAACCGTGGCCAGTTGGACCAGGAAATTGATATCCGGGAAGTGGAGAAGGCAATAGGCTTGTGGCGTCTTGCTAATTATGAGAAAAAGCGAAAACCGAAAGCGGTCAGGGGTAAAGTAGCAGTTGTTGGCTCTGGACCGGCCGGTTTGAGTTGTGCTTATTACCTTATTGAAGCCGGGTACAAGATAACTGTCTTCGAGCGTTCAGAATTGCTTGGCGGCATGTTTGCCCTCGGCATACCCGAATACCGCCTGCCACGCAAAGTATTGCAGCAGGAGCTTGATATTCTCAGGGGAGAGGGAGTTGAGTTTATAACCGGCTGTGAAATCGGCTCTAAGCTGCCCCTGAACCAGCTTTATGAACAGTTTGATCACGTTTTTGTCGCCACCGGTGCCTGGTTGCCGAGAAAGGCTATGGTTGAAGGTGAAGAATGCAGCGGTGTCTGGAATGCACTTGATTTCTTAAGTCTTGTCAATAGCGGTCATCCGCCGGAGGTAACGGAAGCGGTAGTGGTTATCGGCGGCGGCAATGCAGCTATAGACAGCGCCCGCAGCGCCCTGCGGCTGAAAGGTGTCAATCACGTCAGTTTAATCTATCGCCGCAGCAGGGTTGAGATGCCGGCCGACCCGGAGGAAGTTGAAGCGGCGGAAAAGGAAGGCGTGGAGTTGATTTTTAATGCTTTGCCGCGCGAAATTGAGGGTAAGGATGATGCCGGGGTGGAAAGTTTAGTTCTCGATCATTGCCAAACTGGTCGGGAAGGGCTGGTTGTCGATTGCAGCAGATCGTTCAGGAAAGATTGCGGAACGGTAATCATGGCCCTGGGCCAGGAGGCAGATTACTCACTCTTCGACAGCGTGAGTAAAAGTGTGCCGCTATTTGCCGGTGGAGACCTGGTTAGCGGTCCGGCAACTGTGCCGGAAGCTATAAAAGCCGGCCGGATCGGCGCAATGGGAATCAGGGCAGTCAGTGAAGGAATTTCATTAGCACCATTGGCATTAAGCGCTGAAAAACCGGTCAGCTTTGAAGAGTTGAATCTGCAGGCAAAGATAAGCCTGCAGCTGCAGCAGAGAGAAGAGGACCCGGTTGCTGAAGCCGCTCGCTGTCTGGGTTGTGGAACCTGCAATTCATGCGGAATCTGCTATCTTTTCTGTCCCGATATGGCCGTAGATATCAGGGATGGCCGCTATGAACTAAATCTTGATTATTGCAAGGGTTGCGGTATCTGTGTCCAGGAATGCCCGGCCCGGGCTTTAATGATGGAAGGAGGCCGTTAAGAATGGCTTATGAATTGATCAGCGGCAGCCAAGCGGCCGCAACAGCTGTTCAAAGGGCGGGAGTTGAGCTTGTTGCAGCTTACCCGATTACACCGCAGACAGCAATTGTTGAGACCCTGGCAAATTTCGCCGCCCGGGGTGAGCTTGACGGAGAGTTTGTCAGCCTCGAATCGGAATATGCTGCCCTTTCTTTTTGTAACGGAGCCGCTGCTGCAGGAGCAAGGGCTTTTACAGCCACCGCATCCCACGGACTTGCTTACATGCATGAGATGATTCACTGGTGCAGCGGAGCCCGCTTTCCAATTGTCATGGTTAATGTAAACCGGGCCATCGGAGCGCCCTGGTGCCTTGACCCCGACCAGGGTGACAGTCTCAGCCAGCGCGATACCGGATGGATGCAAATCTACTGCTCGGGAGCGCAGGAAGTTTTCGATACTGTTTTACAGGCTTTTCTGCTCAGTGAGACTCTCCTGCTGCCCTGTATGGTTATCTTTGACGGTTTTTATATTTCACATACCTATGAAGCGGTAGATGTGCCCACCAGGGAAGAAGTGAAAAAATTGATCGGCCCACCGCAGTTTAGGGCCCAGGTAATTCCGGGCACGACGGCCAACCTGCACGGCATGACCTCCAGCGAAGGGCAGTCTAACCTGGTCCGAAACCGCCACGAAGCGATGCTATCTGCGATGGGACTCTTCAAGGAAATAAATAGCCAGTATAATGATCTTTTTGGCCGGAGTTATAATGTTATCGATGCTGTCATTCCGGCAGGAGTTGACACCGTTATTGTAGCAGCAGGAGCTACTGCTGAGACAATCAGATGGTGCCTGCCCCGCCTGGAAAATTGCGGCATGATTCAGTTAAGAATGTTCAGGCCTTTTCCTGGAACGGATATCAGTAACATTTTAGAGGCTCACGCGATTAAAAATGTCATTGTGGTTGATCGGAATTGCTCCATTGGCATGGGCGGTATTTTTGCCCAGGAATTGCGGGCGGCAATCTACGGGCTCAGCGAACCGCCGGCAGTTTATAACCTGATCCTGGCCGGGGGGGTCGATCTGACAGAAATTATGCTCAAAAACTTCATTGGTTCGGCGCTGAACGGTCAGCGGGTTGATCAAAAATGGGGGGTTGATCTGCAATGAAAATTGATCAGTTAAGAGCAGAATCAGAAATGCTTTATGCCGGTCACAATGCCTGTCCGGGATGCGGGGCGGCCCTTTCGGTCCGCTACCTGACCAGAACTCTCGGACCAAACCTGGCCCTGGTACTGACAGCATCCTGCTGGAGTATTATAGTTGGCATGCCACCCCTGTCGGCCCTTAAGTGCCCCGTACTGCACTGTCCCTTTCCCAGTGCCGGTTCAGTCGGCAGCGGTTTAAAACGCGGACTTAATGCAAAAGGTCACCGGGACACAACTGTAGTCGTGCTGGCCGGTGACGGCGGCACTTTTGATATCGGTTTGCAGGCTCTGTCAGGGGCGGCACAACGTAACGAAGATTACATTTTCGTCTGCTATGATAACGAAGCTTACATGAACACCGGCATGCAGACCAGCTCGGCCACTCCTTTCGGGGCCAGGACCAATACGGCGCCATATCCACTATTTAAAGAAGGGCAAAAGAAAGATATTATGCAGATCATGGCAGCACACGGCATTCCTTACGCTGCCACGGCAACGATAGCCTTTCCTGAAGATATGGAGAAAAAACTTAAAAGGGCCAAGGCCACCAGGGGTTTTCGCTTTATCCATATTCTTTCTCCCTGTCCGCCAGGTTGGGGGACCGAGTCTGCCGAAACGGTCCAGCTTTCGCGCCTTGCTGTAACAACGGGGTTTTTCCCTCTTTACGAGATCATTAACGGTGTGGAGTGGCGCATGACTTACCATCCCGAGGATAAAAGGGTTCCTCTCAAAGAGTATCTTGGTTTACAGCGACGTTTTAAGCAGATGGATCCGGTCCGCCGCGAAGAACTGCAGTTTGAAGTGGATCATGAGTGGGAAGGGCTGATGGAAAGAGTTCAGTCGACACGCAAGGCAAATAAATTTTAGAATTATAATAAATATTATAACCGGCAGCAGGATTTTTCTGCGTGGAGCAGAAAAATAATTTAGATGTTTATCTTGTTTAAATGATCACAGGGAGGTGTCGGGTTTTGCGGGAACTTGCCGCGTCAACTATTTCCGATCACGTGGCGGAGATGTGTGAAGAAGCGAATATTTATCTCGGGGAAGATGTTTTTAAGGCACTGAAAGATTCTCTGGAAAGCGAAGAATCACCGACAGGCAAAGAAGTGTTAAGGCAGTTGATAGAAAATGTGGAAATCGCCCGTAACGAGCAAATTCCGATCTGCCAGGATACGGGATTTGCCGTTTTCTTTGTGGAATGGGGCCAGGAAGTGCATCTGAGCGGCGGGACCCTGGAAGAGGCCATTAATGCCGGAGTGCGTCGTGGCTATGAAGATGGATACCTGCGCAAATCGATTGTAGATGATCCCCTTTACGAGCGAAAAAATACCAAGGACAACACTCCGGCTGTCATTTATACCGATATTGTACCTGGTGACAAAGTGAAAATTGCTTTTGCGCCAAAGGGTGGCGGCAGTGAGAACATGAGCACGGTGAAAATGCTCAAGCCATCAGACGGTGAGGCCGGGGTCATAGATTTTGTCGTCAACCATGTCAAAGCTGCCGGACCTAATCCCTGTCCGCCTATCGTGGTCGGCGTCGGTATTGGCGGTACTTTTGACAAGGTGGCAGTATTGGCCAAAAAAGCCCTTTTCCGTCCGGTCGGCCAGAGTAATCCCGAAAGCAAGTTTGCAGCCCTTGAAAAGACCATTCTCGATAAGATCAACGATCTAGGGGTGGGACCCCAGGGTTTTGGCGGGCGAACTTTTGCCCTGGCCGTGCATATTGAAACTTTTCCTTCTCATATCGCCAGCATGGCAGCGGCAGTAAACATTAACTGTCATGCCTGCCGGCATCTTGAGAGGGTTATTTAACTTAGAGGCCAAGAGAGGAGGCAGAAGGAAGCGATGGAAGCAAAAAAAATTCAAGCCCCCCTGAGCGATGACGATATAATGGCTTTGAAGGCCGGCGATAACGTCCTGATTGACGGGGTTATTTACACAGCCCGTGATGCTGCCCATAAGAAACTGGTTGAACTGATGGACAAGGGTGAAGCACTGCCCATCGATTTAAAGGGGCAATTCATTTATTATGTCGGGCCTACTCCGGCCAAGCCGGGTCAGGCAATCGGTTCAGCCGGTCCGACAACAAGCGGGCGGATGGATGCCTACACGCCCAAAATGCTTGAAAAAGGCATGAAGGCCTGTATTGGTAAGGGCTTGCGCAACCAGGCTGTCAAGAATGCCCTGCAGCAGCACAAGGGAGTTTACCTGGCGGCTGTAGGAGGGGCCGGCGCTCTGCTATCAAAAAAAATTAAGAAGTGCGAAGTGGTAGCCTACCCTGAACTGGGTGCTGAAGCAATTCACCGCCTGGAAGTAGAAGATTTCCCGGCTACGGTAATCAATGATGCCTATGGTAACGATCTTTATGCCGAGGGGGCAAAAGAATACGCCCGTTAAAGGTCTAATAGCCTATGGACTGAGGTATTAAAGATAAAGTTGCTCTGATCTGCTATTTATAAAATTGAAAGTAGGGACAGGAAAATGACAATGAACAAAGATGAATTATTGGCCAAGGCGAAGAAACCTGCCGCTGATGCGATGCGGCTGCACCCATTTTACAGGGGTAAGATGGAAACTACCCTGAAATGCTGTGTGCGCGATATCGGTGATTTTGCGATCTGGTATACACCAGGGGTGGCCGAGCCCTGCAAAGCGATTGCCGCCAACAAGGAACTGGTATACGAGCATACCAACAAAGGAAATTTCCTGGCCGTGGTTTCTGACGGCACCAGGGTTCTTGGTTTAGGTGATATCGGGCCGGAAGCCAGCATGCCGGTCATGGAGGGCAAGGCATTACTCTTCAAATATCTAGGCGGAGTTGACGCCTTCCCGGTCTGTGTCGACACAAAAGATCCCGAAGAATTTATTAAGTTCGTCAAGATGCTGCAGCCTTGCTTCGGCGGCATAAATCTCGAAGATATAGCGAGCCCGAAATGTTTCTATATTCTTGACCGACTGAAGGAAGAATGCCACATTCCGGTCTGGCACGATGACCAGCAGGGAACTGCCCTGGTTACCCTGGCCGGTTTGATCAACGCCCTGAAAATAGTAGGCAAAAAGATGGAAGATGTAAAAACTGTCATGATGGGCGCGGGAGCGGCCAATATCTGCACCATTCGCCTGCTCATTGCCGCCGGGGCGGACCCGAAAAACGTAATAATGATTGACAGCAAGGGAGCCCTGCACAAGGGACGCACGGAACTTAAGGAAACTCACCATGTTAAATGGGAACTGGCCCAGATAACCAATGGTGCCGGCATTACAACCGGAGCCGAGGAAGCCTGCAAAGGCGCCGATATTTTAATCGGTCTGTCCACTCCCGGTCCCGATACGATTAAAAAAGAATGGATTGAAAGCATGGCCGCAGATGCCATCGTTTTCGCCTGTGCCAACCCTATCCCGGAAATATGGCCCTGGGAAGCAATCGAAGCAGGGGCAAAAATTGTTTCCACCGGGCGTTCCGATTTTCCAAACCAGGTCAACAATTCACTTGGCTTCCCGGCCATTTTCCGCGGCGTGCTTGATGTTCAGGCTACGACTATTACAGATACGATGTGTATCGCCGCAGCGGAAGAACTGGCTGCCTGTGCACCGGACGGCGGGATGAACCCGGAGAAAATTCTTCCGACCATGGATATGTGGGAAGTCTTTCCGCGTGTGGCCACAGCCACAGCGATGAAAGCGATTGAAGAAGGCGTGGCCAGGATTACACCGAGCCGTGAAGAAATCTATAAAAAGGCAGAGGAAACGATCAAGCGCGCCCAGGATTATACTAAGCTGGCTATGGATCAAGGCTTTATCCCAATGCCTCCGGCTGAATAAAAGAGGAGGATATTATGAGCGACGAAATAAAAATGGTTGATATATTTTTAATGGGCAAGCGCTACACTGTGCCGGAAACATTGACGATCATGGATGCGATGGAATATGCCGGTTACCAGCTGAAAAGGGGTTGCGGATGCCGGGCCGGCTTTTGCGGAGCCTGTGCCACAGTTTACCGCATGGCCGGTGATTATGAGTTAAAGGTGGGCCTGGCCTGCCAGACAAAGGTAGAAGAGGGCATGTACCTGGCGCAGATCCCTTTTTTCCCGGGGCGCAAAGCAAACTTCGACCTGGAAGAGATCAAACCATCCACGGCACACTTTGCCCAGCTTTACCCCGAGGTGTTTCGCTGCCTCGGCTGCAATTCATGTACAAAGGTCTGTCCTCAGGATATCGATGTTATGCAGTATATTGCCTACCTGCAGCGCGGAGACTTCAGCAAGGCTGCAGATATTTCCTTCGACTGCGTAATGTGTGGACTCTGTGTTTCACGTTGTCCGGCTAATATTGTTCACTATAATGCCGCCCTGACAGGCCGCCGTCTGTACAGCCGCTATATTGCCAGCGCCGATGCTTTTCTGGCTGAAAGAACCATAGCCATAGAGGAAGGGCTTCTGGATGAAGAAATAGACAACCTTGTAAGGGCCGACAAGGAAGAGCTGCAGGAATTGTATAACAACCGTGAGATAGAAAAGTAGACCTGGAGAGGAGGAAAATTATTGCCTTATACACCACAGTTAATGGAATTAATGAAAAAAGTGGAAGAAAGCAGACCTTCCCGGGTCGGTGTCAACTATCCGCGCATGTCTCCTGAGGAAAGGCGCGATGTTTTACAGCAATTTCACCCCGACTATATCGAGGACGGATTCCGTGAGCTTCAAGTAGGGGTCAATAAGGGTTCCAGGATGCCGACTGAAATGGCCGATGTTTTCGAATCCTGGAGCCGACTGCGTGATGCTGATATTGATCTGAGCGCCGAGCCTGATTACGATGTGGATATCCTGATTATCGGTGGTGGTGGTGCAGGCGCTTCGGCGGCCCTTGATGCTCATGCGGCCGGGGCTGACGTATTGATTGCCACGAAATTGCGTTTCGGCGATGCCAACACCATGATGGCCCAGGGTGGGATTCAGGCTGCCGATAAGGAAAATGACACGCCTGCTATTCATTATCTCGATGTAGTCGGCGGGGGACGTTTTGAAAATATTCCCGAGCTGGCAAGAGCACTAGTCATGGATGCTCCACTGGTCATCAAGTGGCTGGAAGACATGGGAACAATGTTTGATAAAAAAGAAGATGGTACCATGGTGACCATTCACGGCGGGGGAACTTCCCGTAAGAGAATGCACGCGGCAAGGGATTATACCGGGGCGGAGATCATGCGCACCCTGCGCGATGAAGTATATAACAAGGGCATTACCATAGCAGAGTTTACGGCTGCAGTGGAGCTGATCCTTGACCAGCATGGGCGTGCTGCCGGCGCTGTTTTGCTTAACCTGGAGACAGAGCAGTACCTGATCGCCCGGGCAAAAACGGTCATTATTGCCACGGGAGGTTCCGGCAGGCTGCACTACCGTGGTTTTCCGACCAGCAACCATTACGGCGCCACCGCCGACGGTCTGGTAATGGGTTACCGGGCCGGGGCGAAGACGATTTATGCCGATTCGATCCAGTACCATCCCACGGGTGGGGCTTACCCGCCACAGCTGTTAGGCTTACTGGTAACGGAAAAGACCCGTGGCCTCGGGGCAACCCCGCTGAATATCAAGGGTGAGCAGTTTGTTTACCATCTCGAGACACGCGATGTAGAATCTTCAGCGATTATCCGGGAGTGCGAGGAAAGAGAGCTTGGCGTGCCCCTGCCCACCGGTATAACTGCTGTATGGCTCGATTCGCCAATTATTGAATTGACCCACGGCGAAGGAACTATTGAAAGGCAGCTGCCGGCGATGATGCGCCAGTTCCAGCGCTTCGATGTTGATATTCGCAAGGAACCGATGCTAATCTACCCGACACTGCATTACCAGAACGGCGGTCTTTTGATCGATGAAAATGCTCACAGCACTGTCGAAAACCTTTACGTGGCCGGAGAAGCGGCCGGTGGGATTCATGGGACCAACCGCCTGATGGGGAACTCACTGCTGGACATTATTGTTTTCGGCAGAAGAGCCGGCAGGGATGCCGCGGCAAAAAGTAAGGAAATGGCCCCTCCTGAAGGGCTTAACATCGATCATCTTAAGGCTTATCACCGGGAACTGGAGGAAACCGGGGCGGCCGGCGAAAGGGTTGGGCCGATGCTGCTGCCCCATTACACTCACCGGTGAGAAAGGACTGCGGAAAGCGGCAGGATCAACCCCTGGAAGGCCTGTTAGTCATTGATCTAACCAGGCTCCTGCCGGGGCCTCTCTGCACGATGCTGCTAGGTGATTATGGGGCTGAAATAATCAAGATCGAAGATACAGAGGCCGGCGACCCAACCAGGTTCGTCGGCCCGTTCATTGAAGGCAGTGGCTCTTTTTTTCGCCAGCTCAACCGTAACAAAAAAAGCGTCGCCCTCAATCTGAAGGAAGAGCAGGGCAGGGAGGTAATCATAAAATTGGCCGCCCGGGCCGATATTCTTGTTGAGGGATTCCGTCCGGGGGTTATGACCAGGCTGGGTCTTGATTACGATAACCTGAAAAAAGTTAATCCGCGCCTGGTTTATGCTTCAATCAGCGGTTATGGTCAGCAAGGTCCTTACCGTGACAGAGCCGGCCATGATCTAAACTACACGGCGCTCAGTGGATTGCTCGATCTAAGCGCAACCGGTGGTGAAGGTCCGGTTATGCCACACGTGCAAATAGCCGATATCGCCGGCGGTTCGCTGATGGCCCTGAGTGGAATTATGATCGCTCTCTACAGGATGAAGCAGACGGGAGAAGGCAGTTACGTGGACGTGGCTATGACGAGGGGTTTACTACCCTGGTTGGCCTACGCTGCCTCATATCTGGGCACTCCTGAGGAAATACCCAGGAGAAACAATGGCTACATTACCGGCGCCTTTGCCTGTTACAACATTTATAAAACAGCCGACGGAGGTCGGATGAGCCTCGGAGCCCTGGAACCTGTCTTCTGGCAACGATTTTGCGAGTCAGTTGGTAAACCGCAATGGGTACCGCTGCAGTTTGCGCAGGAGGGAAGGGCAGAGCTGATCAAAGCTGTAGGTAAAATATTTTTAGAAAAAACGAGAGCTGAGTGGGAAAGACATTTTAAAAATATTGACGCTTGCTGCGAACCGGTGCTCGATCTTTTTGAGGCTGCTGAGCACCCAATTTCCAGGGCAGGCGATTACTGGCTTGAGCAGACGCTCGAAGGCGGTAAGCAGGAAAAGACAGCCGGCTTTCCGCTGCTCTTTTCAGGCATCCAGGGAGAGAGACGTTTACCCCCGCCAAGCCATGGCCGGCACACGGAAGAGATTTTACGTTCACTCGGCTACCAGGACCAGGCAATCGCGGCCATGGCCAGGGAACGAGTAGTTCTCCTGGCCGGCAAATAGCTTAAAAAGCCAGAACCGCTTTACCTGGATGGGCATCTTTAATAAGCTGTCCATTCTTTACCACCGGTGTTCCGTTGACAATGACATGTTCTATGCCAAGAGGCGGTGAGTCTGGTTCTCCCAAGCCCGGATAATCACTGGTGTCGGTGATTATTTCAGGGTCAAAGACCACTAGATCTGCATCTGAGCCTGGCCTGAGGGTACCCTTGCTGACAAGGCCCATTTTCCGGGCTGGCTGACTGGTGCATTTAGCAATAGCATCAGGGAAACTTAATAACCCAGTTTCCCTGACCATAAGGCGTAAGAACCTGGGAAAGGTCCCACTGTCCTGGGGATGTCCACTGCCGGGTTCCGGAGAACCGACAGCTCCGTCAGTTGAAACAAAAACATAAGGCTTGCATAGGGCTTCAACAACTTCAGCCTCTTTGCCCACAAAGGCGACAATAACAGTATCCGGTTCATCACGGCGAAGCCGGGTGAACAGTTCGGCAGTGCATTGCCGGTGGGCATAGGGACCTGTTGCAATATAAAGGCTGTCGTAATCGCATTGCCATTTATCCAGGCAGCCGGGGCTAAATACGGCAGAACCGATAAAGGTGGCAAAAGCGCTGTAAAGTCCGCTGTCAACAGCAATGTTCAGCCCTTCGTTAAGAGCCAGTTCAATTTCCTGAAGCGCTTCTTTCATCATGCCCATACCGACCATGTAAACGAGATGCGATATTTGCAGCGATACACCACTATCCCTGACCAGATCAGCAGCTTCACGGATTGCCCTGATCCCCTCCCAGGAGTCATGACGGGTATGAATGGCCACCGGGCGGCTATAGCGAGCTGCCAAGTGGCAGAGGGCTAGCACTTCACTGTAAGAGCTACCGGGAGCATACTCCAGACCAAAGGAAATACCCAGCGCCCCCTGGCTCAGCCGTTCTTCAGCTAGCTCAACCATCCTCTCAATTTGGTTTTCAGTAGCCGGTAGGTTAAGATCGGTTATCGCTGTTTCCTCACGAAGTGTAAAAGAATGCCCGACGAGCTGCCCCTGGTTAATGGGAAAACCTTCTCTTTGCATCTGCTCGAAAAACACTGCCGGCGGTTGAGGTGAAAGACCGCAGTTGCCGCCGATGGTGGTGGTAATGCCCTGCAAGGCGCAGCATTGTCCTGAATAAAGGTGATTGTCGACATGAGAGTGAATGTCAACAAAACCGGGGCAAACTATTTTCCCTGAAGCATCAATTTCAAGATTTCCTCCGGCACTATCGTTCAAAGTGGCAATTTTACCATTGCTGATAGCGATGGTAGTCTGAGCATCAAAATCTTCCGCCGGATCAATAACCCGGCCATTTTTTATTACCAGGTCGTAGCGCATTGACAAATTCGCTCCTAACTCTTGGCGGTGATAATCAAATTAGCGTTTGAAAAATAACTATGATAGGATTATAATACAAAAAGTGTGATTATATAAGTGTTTTGCATAATGGCCCAAAGAGGGAAGGTAGAGTATGAAAGTTAATCATAAAAATCCATTTGCCATTTTTGACAGGGTGGATTTCATGATCATCAAGAAATTACAAAGAAACGCCCGCTGCTCGGCTAAGAAAATTGCCGAAGAATTGAATTTAAATGATCGAACTGTAAGAAAAAGAATTGACCGTATGATCGAGATGGATGTCGGCAGATTTTCCCTTATACTCGATCCCGGACGATTTGGTTACTCCATATCTGTCGATATTTTTCTGGAGATAGATCTTGAAAGGGAAGAGGAAATTGTCAGTAAATTACTGGCAATGCCCCAGGTATCTTACCTGGCCTTTGGTCAGGAAACCAATGAGCTTTCTCTTGAAGCGAGATATAAAAGTACCGAGCAGCTGTATGAGTTTCTCTGGAAGATTATTCCTGGCATCGAAGGGGTAAAGGTAACCAAGTATGCCCTGGTACCACGTATTTTAAGGAATATTGACGAATGGCTGCCTTCTGAAGATGATTTTGCCGAATAAAAAATTTTTGGCAAACAATGCCGATTCGGAACTGATATATACCGATAAAGTAATAACTTGTTCCTTTACGCTATTATTTTGTTGCATTATTTAAAATAAACAGTTATAATAATGGCATATCTTTCTAGTTTAGCTTTGCAAGCTCTTATTACTCTCTGGTTATGAATAACTGAAAATAGATCAGCAGAAAGGGAAGGGAAAAAATGAAGAGCTACGATGATGCAAGGCAGTATGCTGAGCGCTGGCTCGATATTATCGGCCGTGAAGAGCTTGATGAATCGACCGCTCAGGAGGTTTCGAAGGAAACCATAGAGAATTTTGTCAATCATTTTAATAAAGGATGGGTCGATTACCGCAAGTCTGTAACAGAAGCCGGCGACTACGCCGGAACTGAATGGCGCGGTAGCGGGGTTTATTACTACGACGTATTCGGCCAGGAATATATTGACTGCCTGGGTGGTTACGGAGCCCTCGACCTGGGATGGTCACATCCCGAAGTTGTGGAAGCAGTCAGGGCTCAGGCCGGAAAATCGGGCATCCCGAGCCAGGAACTGATGGATCCCCTGCGAGGAGTGCTGGCTCGTCTACTGGCTCTTATCACACCCGGGAATATTGACCACGCTTTCTTCGTCAACAGCGGAACCGAAACAATCGAAGGAGCCCTGAAGATTGCCAGGCTCTACACCGGAAAACATAATTTTATCTCCACCGTTTCGGCCTTTCATGGTAAAACGCTTGGCTCGCTTAGCGTAATGGGCAAAAAAGATTTTCGCCAGGCCCTACAGCCATTTGGCGGACAAACCTTTTACGTTCCCTTTGGCGATGCCGATGCCCTGGAACAGCAGCTAAGTATCTGTGAGAAAGTGGGCATTGAAATAGCAGCTTTTATAGCGGAACCGATTCAGGGCGAAGCCGGTGCAATCGTCCCTCCGGATCAGTACTGGCCACAGGTCAGAAAGATCTGCGACAGCTACGAAATCCTTTTGATTACCGATGAGGTCCAGACAGGGATGGGCCGGACTGGAAAACTGTGGGGTGTGGAACACTGGAATATAGTTCCCGACATTCTCTGTGTGGCCAAATCTCTCGGTGGAGGAGTAATGCCGATCGGCGCCTTCATGGGTAATGGGAAAATATGGCAAGCTTTTGAAGATCCCAACCCTTTCATGCACACCACCACAACCGGTGGCAACCCGATGGCCTGCGCTGCCGCCATAGCGGCAATCAATGTAACCCTGCGTGACAAGCTGGCCGAAAGGGCAGCGGAAATGGGTGATTATTTCATGTCCAGATTAAATGAGCTACATGAACGTTACCCGCAAATCTATAAGGGTTTTACAGGTAAGGGACTGTTGATCGGTCAGCATTTCCAGGAACCGGAGTATGGCTACAAGGTGGCATCCGGACTCTTTAAACGTAAGGTCCTGGTGGCCGGCACCCTGATCAGTGCCAATACAGTGCGCTTTGAACCGGCCCTGATAATCACCCGGGAACAGATAGACGAGGTTGTAAACCGCCTCGAAGATACTCTGAAAGAAATAGCGGCAGGCCTTTAGGGCCTGCCGTTTAGGATCGCTACAACTTTTTATCAGGAGTGAACTTGAATGAACAAGCTTAGCGGGCGCAATTTTATGGATCTTGATGACTTCACAAAGGAAGAGATCATGTTAATCCTGGAAACCACCCGGGATTTAAAACTTGAAACGAAAAGAGGCAAGTTTTATCCTTACCTGAAACATAAAGCTCTCGGTTGCATATTCGACCAGCCTTCAACGCGAACCAGGATTTCTTTTGAACTTGGTATCCAGCAGCTCGGCGGTTATGTGACTTACCTGAAGCCGGGGGAAATTCACCTCGGCAAAAAGGAAAGCATCTACGACACGGCTAAAGTCCTGAGCCGTTATTTCGATGCAATAATGATTCGCTGGAATGATTATGCTGAAATGAAAGAACTTGCCGACAGTGCCGATATACCGGTTATTAACGGGATGACGGAGAAAAATCATCCCTGCCAGGCTCTGGCTGATATTTATACTATGATGGAAAAATTTGCTGACCTGAACAATAAGAAGGTGGTATTTTTCGGCGACCGCACTCAACCGGCTCATTCGCTGGGAGTGATTTGCTCGAAACTGGGACTTAACTTCGTGCACTGCTGTCCGGAAAAATATGCTATTTTACCCGATTACACCGAGGTATTCGAGCGCAATAACAGGTTATCGGGAGGAACTTATCAGCATACGGCCGACATCGATGAAGCCTGCTCAGGCGCTCATGTTGTTTACACCGATGTATGGTGGTGGATCGGCCAGGAAGAAGAGGAAGAGGAGAGAAGGAGGCTCTTTGCTCCCTACCAGGTCACGGCTGAGATCCTGGCCAAGTGCGATGATAATGTCATTTTCGAGCATTGCTTACCGGCAATGCGCGGGGTAGAGGTGACAGATGAAGTTATGGACGGACCACACGCTGTTATATACGATCAGGCAGAAAATCGCATGCATACTGAAAAAGCGGTCATGGTTCTAATCATGTCGTGATTACAGTAAGTAGCTTTATATTAAATGGTGCCTTGACAACTTTTATGGGGCGTGAAATGGCAATTAATGCAAACAGTGCAATTAAAAATGGAAAATTTTATTTGACACGGCAATAGCAGTTAGGTTGTGAAAAACTTGATTGACAGGGCACTAGTTTTTGCTGGGGGGTGTGCATAAATAATAAATGCTTTTAACTCTATCAAAATTTGGAAAGGGGTTCAATAAGATGTTTAATAAGAAGTTCATGTTGATTCTTCTGGCACTCTTTCTCCTTGCAATTTTCAACCTGATCGGTTGTGGAGAAGCTGACGAAGATGTGATCAAAATTGGAGCTCCCATACCAATGACCGGTCCATATGCCAGCGATGGAGAACAGATGCAAATGGCTCTTGAACTGGCAATTGCTGAAAAGAACGAGGCAGGGGGGCTGCTGGGCAGGAAGCTGGAATTGATTCCCGGTGATGTCGGCGCGCTAGAAGCAGAAAAAATTCGGGCAGTAGGTGAAAGGTTGTCCGGTGAGGGAGTTCATGCAGCCATTACAGGCTACGCTGATTCAGGCGTTGATGCTCGCGTTTTCGGAGGCTATGATTATCCATACCTGCATGCTGATGCTATGACAGAGAGCACCGAAGTAGTAGCAGAAAACATCGAAGAATTCGGCAATGTATTCCAGTTCTGTCCCAGTGAAATATCCTACGGCTATGACACAGCAGAAAGACTTTTCGATCTTCCGGCAGAAATGGGATGGGAAGAACCAAATAAAAAAGTAGCTGCAATCAGGGCTGACTATAGCTATAATGTCCTTGCCTCTGATGTTTTCCTGGAAGGTGCTGAAGCAAAGGGCTATGAAGTAGTTTTCGACGACATTGTCCAGTTTGGCATTGTTGAGTGGGGTCCGATTCTTTCCAGACTGGCAGAAACAGAGCCTGCTTATGTGACCTTCTGGATTCTTGACCCGGCTGATGCAGCTCGTTTTATTACCCAGTTTAATGAAAGGTTTGGCGAAACAGGCTACAATGGTATTGTTTACATGCAGTATACACCTAATATTCCCGAATTCTTGGAGCTGGCCGGAAATAACGCAAATGGTGTAGTATGGTCAACCAGTGTTGGTGTTGTCAGTGATGATGCCCCGGCATATGCTGAAAGATGGGAAGAATTTTTCGGCGAGGAACCGAAAGCAACATACGCTTACAGTGTTCGGGATGCCTTTGAAATCTGGGTTTCTGCTGTTGAACAGGCCGGATGTGTTGACTGCTACGATCAGATCATAGATATAATCAGGGCCTCAGACTACACTGGTTTTAGTGGCACCTATGTATTTGACTCCCGTGACCAGCAGGCTCTTTTTGGGGATGATTACATCCCAACCCTCTGGTATCAGGTTCAAGACGTTGAACACCTTTTGGTGGGGCCGGATGCCTTCGGGCCTGAAGCAGCATACATAATTCCACCTTGGGTGAAATAAGCAACAATCTGGTGGGGGATAAAAGCTCTGCGCTCTTATCCCCCCTTATTCTGACCTGGAGAGATGCTATGCTCGAAACAGTATCGATTTCAAAAAGTTTTGGCAAACTCAATGCTTTAGTAGATGTCAGCTTTAGCGTTGAAGAAGGAGAAGTATTCGGAATTGCCGGACCCAACGGAGCGGGTAAATCCACCCTCTTTAACGTAATCACCGGTAATTATAAACCGACGAGCGGGAAAGTCTTTTTCAAAGGACGCGACATAACTCCATTTGGTCCGGACAGGGTTTGCCATGCCGGTATCGGCCGCACCTATCAGATTCCGGCCACCTTCCAAAGCCTTTCTGTACAGGACAACATCAGGGTCGGTGCAACCTTTGGTGGTAAAAAGACCCGGCCCGTCGAAGAGATTATTGATTTCCTGAAATTATCGGAAATTGCCCACCAGCCGGCGAAAAATCTTGATCTTTTTTCAACAAAACTGGTTATGCTCGGCAGTGTTCTGGCTACTGATTGTGAGCTTTTAATGCTTGATGAACCAATGGCCGGGTTTTCGGTGTCGGAAATAGATAAATTTATTGATGTGGTCCGCTCAGTCAATGAAAAATGGGGTTTGACTGTTATTATTATCGAGCATCTCATCGATATTTTAATCAGCATTACAGGAAGAACTCTGATCCTGGATAACGGTTCACTGCTCTATCTTGGCTCCTCTTCAGGCGTAACAGAAGATCGCCGTGTCATTGAAGTTTACCTGGGCAGTGAAAGTAAGGGGGGAGAAGATGCTTGAATTGCACGGGGTGGATAATTATTATGACGACATGCATGTAATCAGGCAGGTAGATCTTGAGGTCAGGAAAGGGGAAATAGTCGCCCTTTTCGGCCCTAATGGTCACGGTAAGAGCACTCTCCTAAAAACTATCTGCGGTCTACACCCCGCTCGCAGTGGAACCATCTTTTTTAATGGAGACGACATCAGTAAAGTGTCCTCACATATAATAGTTGAAAAAGGGATTGCCTATATCCCGGAAGAACGGCACCTTTTCGTTGAAATGTCAGTTTACGAAAATCTATTGCTTGGTGCGTATAATGACCGGGCTCGTAAATCGTTTCAGGAAAACCTAACCTTTGTTTATAAAATCTTTCCTCGCCTTGAAGAGCGAAAAAATCAACTCACATCGACTCTAAGCGGTGGAGAAAGCCGTATGGTAGCTTTAGCACGCGGTCTGATGAGTGAACCTTCATTACTTCTGGTAGATGAACCTTCGATTGGTTTGTCGCCAAGCATGCGCAGTATAGTGTTTCAATCCTTTGAAAAAATTAACCGGGACAAGGGAATTACCATCCTGATTGTTGAACAGGAAATACGTGATGCCCTGAAGCTTTCCCAGCGCATCTACATGATGAAGAAAGGACGCATCCTTTTTGAGCGCGCTGCATCAGATATAGATGTTTCTGAAATTGAGAAGGCATACTTTTAAGTAAAGGTGAACAGATGGAAAGTATAATTAATGCTCTAGTCAGCGGCCTGATCTCCGGTTCTTTATATGCGACGATGGCTTTAGGTCTGACCATTATTTACGGTATCAGCCGTGTTTTTAATTTTGGCCACGGTATGGTTGCCCTGGTGGGCGCTTACCTGGCCTGGCTTTTTGTGCAGGGAACTACTGCAGCAGGGGCATCCCTGCTCCTGGGTTTGGCGGTTACCCTGGTGGTGATGTTTACTTTCGGTATTGTTCTTTACAAATATGCCATCGGACCATTGTTGAATAAACCAAACTGGGAAATATCTACAGTTCTGTTTATGCTTGGCCTTGGTATCATGCTTGAGAATATTTTACTGCAGTTTTTTGGGCCGCGCATAAAGTCAATTCCCCTTTTCGTTGAAGGAACTCTACGGCTTAGTATGGTCCAGATAAACTGGCACGAGGTGGTAATTATAATTGTTGTCACTGCGGCCATAATTGGCTTAAACATCTTTTTTAAATATACCCGCACGGGCCAGTCGATGCGAGCCGTGGCCCAATCAGTTCAGGGCGCTAAAGTAGTCGGCATTAACATTGAAAAGATTTTTGCAATAACTTTTGGTCTTGCCTTCGTCGTAACAGCCTTTAGCGGTGTGCTACTCAGCACGAAATTTTTTATGAATCCTCACATTGGCTGGGATTGGATGGTAAAAGGTTTCGTCATAGTCAGTTTCGGAGGCCTGGGCAGTACCAGCGGGGCGATATTTGCTGCGGTAATTCTTGGAATTGTCGAAGCCATGACCATGCTCTACTTTGGGGCAAGCTGGGTATGGCCAATCTGGTTTGTTATCTTCCTGGTGATCTTGCTTGTACGCCCTCAGGGCATCCTGGGCGGCAGAAGCTAACGGAGGCGGTTATGAACAGATTTTTAAGTCAAAAATACGGCATACTATTTGCTTTGCTTGGAATTCTCTTTCTGGCAATTTATCCTTTTATGGGGGCAACCAGCTACATGCTACACCTATTTATCCTCTTCTTTGTCTGGGCTGTGGTTGCCGCCTACTGGAATTTACTAATCGGTTATGTAGGTATTTACTCGCTTGGCAATATTGGATTCCTGGCAATCGGTGGCTACACATCAGGCATCCTGGCCAAGAGCTATGGTATGTCACCTTTTATAACAATCATTATTGGCGGTCTGGTGGCCAGCCTTCTGGTTACCATTTTTTTGGGTTTACCCGCATTGCGTCTGAGGGGTATCTATATTGCTTTACTGACCTTGATCTTTGCCAGCATGCTTCCTTCACTTTTGACACAAACCCGAGATATTACCGGCGGAGGAATGGGCCTGCACGGCATACCGGGCTTTATACCTGAAATGCAGCGTATTCATGCCTACTATTTTTGTCTTGTCTTTTTTATTGTAGCCCTTTATATTATTTACAGGATTATCAATTCCAATACCGGGCTGGCCTTTGTTGCTTTGCGTGATTCGGAAGAGTTTGCCTCCACTTTAGGCGTAAGCCGTTATCGTGAAAGATTAAAAGTTTTTGCCATATCTTCTTTTATGACCGGCATAGCCGGTGGGTTTTACGTTCACAGCCAGGGTGATATCTCTCCGACAACTCTTGGTATTGAACCCTTCCTGCTGGCCCTGGCCATGATTGAACTTGGAGGAGTAGGCACTTTCCTGGGTCCGATACTTGGCTCGGGGCTTATTGTGTTTGGGAATGAATTTTTACGGCTTGCCGGTACATTAAGACTCATGCTTCTGGGGGCTTTAATCTGTGTAATTATTTTGTTTTATCCCGGAGGGTTAATGCAGCTTTTAAACCAGATCAGTTCTCTCTTTTTTAGGCTTTTTACTGCCAGGAAGAGTGAAATCTGATCGTGTTGTAAGCAATAGCCTGATTACTTCTTTTGATGATAATTCCTGGCAAATCAGCGTCGATCGAATCGTAAGCCTGGTATTGATCAAAAATATCAGATTATCTTTAATATTCCTAAGCGAAGCTTGACCGTTAAGAGGAAAACCTAATCAGGAAATAAATATGCACTGTTTTGGCTTTACCGAAGCCCGTTACCGATCTATAATGTTATATGTTAAAAACAGGACAGAAAACTGAATTAAAGCCAAACGCAACGCTGATCATGAATAAGCTGGCCGAACATTACCCGGTCGCTGTAACAAAACTCAAACACGATAACCCCTATCAGCTTTTCGTGGCCACTGTTCTTTCTGCTCAGACAACCGATGAGCAGGTTAATAAGATAACTGAAAATCTATTTACCGTTGTTCCTGATGTGTATGCGCTGGCAAGCATGGAAATATCTACCCTGCAGCCCTTTCTGAAAAGCTGCGGACTTTATCGCCATAAAAGTAAATACCTCATTGAAGCAAGCCGGATCATTGTTAAAGAGCATGGTGGAAATATACCGTCCAGCTTTAGTGAACTGATCAAACTGCCAGGGGTAGGACGTAAAACGGCAAATGTAATTCTAAGCAGCGCCTTTGGAAAACCGGCTCTGGCCGTAGATACACATGTTTATCGTGTCTCCAAAAGGCTGGGCCTGGCCACCTGTAACACGGTAGAAAAAGTTGAGGAAGAACTTAAAGCGTTGATACCCAGCAATGAGTGGAGCGCCGCTCACCACCGCTTAATAAATCACGGGCGAGCAATATGTCATGCCCGTAACCCACAATGTGACAATTGTTTTCTAGCGTCACTATGCCTGAACGCACCGGAGAGGAGAGATAAATAGATAATGACCTGGGAAAAAGTTGCCAGTGATGAATTGGGTCTGACCGAACTACCAAAAAAAGTTGGCTTTAAAACTACTGCAGAGGTGCCTCCCTTAGAAGGCATGATCGGACAGGAAAGAGCTGTTAAGGCAACCGATTTTGGTCTCCGGATTAAAAGGCCGGGGTTCAATATTTTCATGACCGGTTTAACCGGAACAGGAAAGTCAAGTTATGCTCAATCCATCATTAAAAAGATGTCTGCAGAAGAACCGGTGCCTGATGACTGGGTCTATGTATATAACTTTGAAAACCCTGGTGAACCCCTGGCAATGAACCTTCCGGCCGGAATGGGAACTGAGTTTTGCCATTGCATAGAGGAATTGCTGGAAGATTTAAAGGTAAACATTCCCAAGGCTTTTGATGGAGAAGACTATGAACGGCAAAAATCTGTTTACGTCAAGCAATTTCAGGAGGCACGGGCAACTCTTTTCGAGGAACTGAATAAAAAAGCCCAGGAAAAGGGTTTTGCCCTGAAAAGAACCAGTTCCGGTTTTGTTACAATTCCCCTGGTCGAGGGAGAACAGATCAGTGAAGAAGATTATGCCAAGCTTGAGCAGGAGAAAAAGGATGAACTGGAAAAAAAGTCAACTGAAGTACAGATTAAGGCCATGGAAATTATGCGCCGCATTCAGAAGGTAGAAAAAGATCTTAAAGAACAGCTGAAGGAGCTTGACCAGAAGATCGGTCTTTCGGCTATTGGCCATCTCTTCAATGAACTGGTAGAGAATTATACCGATTATCCAGCTTTAAAGAAATATCTCGAGGCCTACCAGGAAGATGTCCTTTCAAACCTGGCCGATTTCAGAAGTGATGAAGAAGAACAGCAGAATCCCATGCTCTGGCTGAGGCGCCAGAGCCAGGAGCAGGCAGATCAGCGTTACAAGGTAAACCTGCTGGTAGATAACCGGGAGACTGAAGGTGCACCAATGGTTTATGAAACCAACCCTTCTTACTATAACCTTTTGGGGCGCGTTGAATATGAAAACCGTTTTGGTATGGTTGTTACTGACTTCATGATGATCAAGGCTGGAGCTTTGCACAGAGCCAATGGCGGCTACCTGATCTTGCAGGCCAGAGATGTTCTGACGGCCATGCAATCATGGGATGTTTTGAAGCGCGTTTTACGCACCAGGGAGATTCGAATCGAAAATATCGGTGAGCATTTTGGTTTGGTAGCCATGGCAACGCTGCGGCCAGAGCCAATTCCTCTCAACATTAAGGTAATCATGATCGGCAACCCCTACCTTTACCATCTTCTTTACCACTATGACGAGGATTTCCGCAAACTCTTCAAGGTTAAAGCGGATTTTGACATAGAAATGGACAGGGCCGAGGATAACTTGATCAAGATGGCCGGTTTCATATCTTATCACTGTAATAAGCAAAAACTACGCCATTTTGACAGCTCGGCAGTAACAGAAATTGTCGAGTACAGCACGAGACTGGCGGAAAACCGTGAAAAAATGAGCACCCGTTTCAATGAAATTGTGGATGTTCTTTTTGAAGCGGATGCCTGGGCTGATCTTGATGGCGAGGAAGTGGTCGGTCAGAAACATGTTGAAAAAGCCCTCGAAGAGATGGTTTACCGGTCTAACAAGTACGAGCAAAAAATAATCGAGGCGATCGGTAAGGGAGAGATTCTGCTTGACCTGAAAGACAAAATGGTTGGTCAGATTAATGCCTTATCGGTTATCGACCAGGGTGACTATCGTTTTGGGAGGCCGTCGAGGATTACGGCATCAACTTACCTGGGGCGCAAAGGTATTATCAATATCGAAAGAGAAAGCGATTTGAGCGGAAACATTCACAATAAGGGAGTTTTGATCTTAAGCGGTCATCTGGGAATGCGTTACGGCTCACTGACGCCCCTAAATTTAACGGCCAGCTTATGTTTTGAACAGTCATACGGCGGTGTAGATGGTGACAGCGCTTCTGCCGCTGAGCTGTTTTGCCTGCTTTCAAGCCTGGCCGAGGTTCCGCTCAGACAGGATCTGGCTGTAACCGGCTCAATCAACCAGAAGGGAGAAATACAGCCAGTCGGCGGGATCAGTGCAAAAATAGAAGGTTTTTATGCCGCCTGTAAAACGGTCGGGTTGACTGGTGAACAGGGTGTAATCATTCCGGCAAAAAATCGCAATGCCCTGATGTTAAAAAAAGAAATTGTTGAAGCCGTTGAAAATGGAGATTTTAATATTTACAGCATCAATACGGTCGACGAAGGTCTGGAACTTCTAACCGGTCTTGAAGTTGGCGGTCTAGAGGAAGACGGTACTTTTACAAAAGACAGTTTCAATGAAAAGGTGCTGCAAAAATTAATTAGCTACAACCAAACCATGCGAAAGGAAGCGACTGAAGATGCCAGGGGGGCGGAAACAGATAAAAAGTAGTCTTAATAATACCGCCTGCCATAAAAGCAATTACAGCAGCAGTTCCGGTCTTCACGTGGTGTTGGTCGAACCTGAAATACCGCCCAATACCGGCAATGTAGCCAGGACCTGCGTCATGACGGCAACCAGGCTGCACCTGGTAGAACCACTCGGATTTTCTCTGTCCGCGAAGGAAGTTCGTCGCTCAGGCCTTGATTATTGGCAATTTCTTGACTTGGAAGTACATAGCAATTTTTCTGTTTTAAAAACGAACTTCCCGCAGGGTCGTTTCATTTTCTTTTCAACCAGCGGCAAGTCTTATTATCATCAGGTAACTTATCGTGAAAATGACTTTCTCGTTTTTGGTTGCGAAACTAAAGGGCTACCCAAAGCGATACTGGATGAGGCCGAACTGACAGTGCGCATTCCCATGGTTGAACAGATTCCCCGTTCACTTAACTTAGGTAACTCGGTAGCCCTGGTTCTCTACGAAGCGCTGCGGCAGAAGGGCTTTCCCGGCATGCATTAAGGACTTACACAGTCCCTTTATTCAGCTCAGGCTGCTGGTTGGCATGCATTACGAAACTTATGAGCAGTTTGGAAGCGGAAAAGTGCTTTAAAAATACTGGTGCAAGTTAAGCCTCAGTGCTCTCACCTGTTTCCTCGCTGATGCGTTTATCCAAATAGTAGTGAACAAGAAGGACCTTCAGGGTGGCAGTAATAGGAATCGCCAGGATGATGCCGAGCAGACCCATTAGTTGTCCTCCGATCAGAACGATAATGATTACCGTAAGAGGGCTTAAGTCAGTAGCTTTGCCGAGGAAAAATGGTGTAAAGACAAAGGCGTCAAGGATCTGGACTAGAACATAGAGCAATACAACGAGAAAAAAGTTTGGCGTATCAGGCATCAGGCTGAGTAGCAGGGCCGGCACAGTAGCAACTATCGGTCCAATGTAGAGAATAATATTGAAGGCGCCGGCAATAATTCCGAGCAGCAGGGCAAAGGGCATGCCCAATAGCGTAAGGCCAAGCCAGGTTAGTAACCCGACAAAGACGCATTTGAGAAGCGTGCCGCGTATATAAGCTCCGACTTTGGCATCTATTGTACCGAGCAGGTGAGCGATGTTTTCCTTATAAATAATCGGAAAAAGTAAGGTTAAATTTTTTCTGGCCTTTCCGAGATCCTGCACTATATAGAAGACAAGAAATACGAGGACAAGAACAACCCAAATTTGTGTAACTACGCTCATCGAAATAGATGTTAGTATGCGTAAAATTTGCTGAACATTTCCCGGCACCTGCCTGACAAACTGATTGCTATACTCGATAAAAATCTCTGTCAGTTCAAGGTTGAATCTCTGATCAAGTTCTTCGAGCTGCGAAATAATGTGCGGTAGATCCTGAATAATTTCTGTCGTAAAGAAAAAAAGCAGTTGCCTCATCTCGACAATAAGGCCTGGAATGAGAAGGTAAAATAGCAGGACTACTGTGATCAGGATGAGGAGTGATGATATTATTGCGGCAACAACAGGTTTGATCTTCATGCCGATCAGAAAGCTAACCAGAGGGTTTATACAGTAGACAAGAAAGATAGCAATGATCAATAAAGATATTACCGGAGCCAGCTTGATGATAGCCCAGATCAAGATAAATACTGCTGTAGCGATGAGAACAATTTTTAAGGCAAGGCGGGTTTCTCTGTCTTTGAACACAACATATATCTCCGTTAATTGTTATCTGGACCCTGTCAGTTAATTATCTTTCTTTGTTGTAACTGCTCAGCCGGCGCTATAAATATTTAATAACTGGTTTTGCCTTAATTACCGGATTACGCTTAAAAAAAGTTGTTAAGATATAAGATTTGCGCCGGTTATTTATTGCACAACAAGCGATCTAATTGTAGCATAAAGAAGGGTTTAAAAAAAGTAACCGGCCTAAAGGAACTCTTTGACAAAAAGTCGAAAGATCTTTATGGTGCAAAACCAGTTATAGTACAGACAAAGAATAGAGGTTGAAAAGTTTGCCGGAATCAAGCTTTGTTCACCTGCACTGCCACACCGAATTCAGCCTGCTTGACGGTGCAGCAAGGATCAACAGGCTAATTGCCCGTGCAGTAGATAATAAAATGTCTGCTTTGGCCATTACCGATCACGGGACCATGTTTGGCGTAATCGATTTTTACAAGGCAGCAAAAAAGGCCGGCATCAAGCCGATTCTGGGTTGCGAAGTCTACGTAGCCCTGCGCTCACGGTTTGATAAGGAAGCTAAGGTTGATGATTCTCAATATCACCTGGTCCTGCTCGCAGAAAACAACAAAGGCTATCAAAACCTGATGCATCTTGTATCGGCCGGATACCTGGAGGGCTTTTATTATAAGCCAAGGGTAGACCGCCAGTTGCTGGAAAAACACAGCGAAGGCCTTATTGCGCTAAGCGCCTGCCTGGCAGGGGAAATACCATCATTAATTCTTAAGGGACAAACAGAAAAAGCGCGTGATAGTGCACGTTACTTTAAGAATTTATTCGGTCCTGAAAATTTCTTTCTTGAATTGCATGATCACGGCCTGGAAGAGCAAAATATTGTTAATAAAATCCTCAAACAAATTTCTGTCGAAGAAGAGATTCCCATGGTGGCGTCAAATGATGTTCACTATTTATCGCGTGATGATGCCGGGGTACATGATGTATTGCTTTGCATTCAGACCGGGAAAACTGTTGAAGAAACAGATAGAATGCGTTTTGAATCTCAGGAATTTTATTTTAAAAATCCTGCTGAAATGGCTGAACGTTTTGCCGATTATCCCGGTGCGATTAGTAACAGTCTCCTGATTGCCGAGCGCTGTAATGTTGAACAAGATTTTACCCAAATGCACCTTCCGGAGTATATTTTTAGCGGAGATAACGATCCAAACAGCTACCTGGAAAAACTCTGCAAAACCGGCCTGAAGAATAGATATAAGGATATTACACCGGAAATTGAGCAAAGGCTGTATTATGAACTTGAAGTAATCAAGCAGATGGATTATGCCAACTACTTCCTGATTATCTGCGACCTGATTGAATTTGCCAGGCAGGAAGGAGTTATTGTCGGGCCGGGCCGGGGTTCTGCTGCCGGCAGTCTGGTGGCTTACAGCCTCGGCATCACCAATATTGAACCGCTGCAGTTTGGGCTGCTCTTCGAAAGATTTTTAAATCCGGAACGTATCTCCATGCCTGACATTGATATCGATTTCTGCGATGACAAACGTGACCGGATTCTTAATTATGTCACAGAAAAATACGGTCGGGATAAGGTAGCTCAGATTATTACTTTTGGCACCATGGCTGCCAGGGCCGCAGTGCGTGATGTCGGCCGTGCCCTTGCCATACCTTATGCCGAAGTTGACAGGATTGCCAAATTGATTCCCACAGAACCAAACATGACCATAGAAAAAGCTCTCAAGCAGAGCAAGGAGCTTAAAACCCTTTACCATGAGGAACAGTATCGTTACCTGCTTGATACTTCAATGGCCGTAGAAGGAATGCCCCGCCATGCTTCTACCCATGCAGCTGGTGTGGTGATAGCCAGGGAGCCTCTTGTCAATTATGTTCCACTTTACAAGATGGCTGATACAGCCGTTGTAACCCAGTTTCCGATGAACACCCTGGAAGAACTCGGTCTTTTGAAAATGGATTTTTTAGGCCTTAAAACTCTCAGCATCATCGGAAAAGCGCTGGAAAACATTGAAAAACGCCATAACCTCAAACTAAATATAGAAGATATTCCCCTTGAAGATAGCGCTACTTATACAATGTTATCTCAGGGCGAGACTACAGGTACCTTTCAGCTGGAAAGTACTGGTATGCGCTCGGTCTTGAGGGAACTTTTACCGAATAAGTTTGAAGATATCATTGCAGTCGTTGCCCTCTACCGGCCCGGCCCGATGGAACAGATCCCTACTTTTGTCCGCAGTAAGCACGGTAAACGAGACATCAAATACGCGCACCCAATTCTCGAGCCGATTTTAAATGAAACATACGGTGTCATTGTTTACCAGGAGCAGATTATGGAAATAGCCGCCCGTATGGCCGGTTTTTCACTGGGCCAGGCTGACCTGTTGCGTCGTGCGATCGGTAAAAAGAAAAAAGAGATTCTTGATGAGCAGCGCCAGCTATTTATCGAAGGATGCCTGAATAATGGTTATTCCCCGGAGCTGGCTAATGAAATTTATGACCTGATCCTTAAATTTGCCTCCTATGGTTTTAACAAGTCTCATGCGGCAGCCTATGCACTGATAGCTTACCAAACCGCTTATCTGAAAGCCAATTACCCGGTCGAATATATGGCAGCCCTGCTTACGGTACATTTTGCCAACAGTGATAAAGTTGCTCTCTACATCAGCGATTGCCGCCGGATGGGTATAAATGTACTCCCGCCGGATATCAATGAAAGTGATATCGACTTTACCGTGGTAAGCGAAGATAAGGTCCGTTTTGGCCTTGCTGCAGTTAAGAACGTAGGGCAGGGGGCGATCGAATCGATTATTAAGGCCCGCAAAGAAAAACCCTATTTATCTCTATGTGATTTTGCTTCTCGCATTGATCTGAGAGCTTGCAACCGCAAGACTTTGGAAAGCCTGGTTAAATGCGGAGCTTTTGATTCCCTCGGCGGACACAGAGCCCAATACCTAAACGCGATTGACGATGTTTTGGCCCAGGGTCATTGCGCCCAGCAGGAAAGGGAAAATGGTCAAATCTCGATGTTCTCGCTGATGGATAGTAAAGTCCAGGAGGAGCTGCTTACGGATAACCTGAACGATATTGAGCCATTTTCCGAAAAAGAAAGACTGTCACAGGAAAAAGAAATGCTTGGCCTCTACATTACCGGGCATCCCTTAGAGCCTTATCGAAATCTACTTCAACAAACACCCAACCTGGTTCCCTGTGCTGAATTGACTGATTGTGTTGATAATCAACAGGTTCTGGTTGGGGGTATAATTGCTGCAATTCGTAAATTCTATACGAAAAAGAATAAGCAAATGGCTTTTGCCAGGCTGGAAGACCTGACGGGTAGCGTCGAACTGGTAGTTTTTCCTGATCTGCTTGAAAAATACTCTACCCTTCTCGACGAAGACAGCCTGGTTATGGTTGAAGGTAGAACAGACGTGAAAGAAGAAGAAGATGTTAAAATATTAGCCAGTATAATTCGACCTTTGGTCAAGGTTAGAAAAAACTACCGTCTGATCATTGGTGAAGGCCACGATCAGGAAATACTGGAAAACCTGAAAAATACCCTGCTGGCTGAAAATGGTGATATGCCGGTATCTCTATATTTCAAAAAGGACCAGCGAACGCTTGCTCTTGACGAAGAATACTGGATTAGTGCTCACCCGGCCTGTCGTCGACGGTTGGAGGGATTGCTGGGAGAAGAAAACGTCATTGAGCAAATCGAAAGTGAACCTGTCAATAACAGTCAGGTAAGTTTGTAAGAGTATGACATTCAGATTGCAACAGGGGGTCAGACGATGCGAAGAACAAAAATTGTCTGCACGATTGGACCGAGTATAGATGCAGAAGAGAAAATAAGAGAAATGCTCGCGGCCGGGATGGATGTAGCCAGGCTAAATCTTTCACATGGTAAAAGGGAAGACCATCTTCGTCGACTTGAACTGATCGCTGCTTTAAGTAAGAGCATGAAAAGAAATGTTGGTTTTCTCTTTGACACGCGTGGACCGGAAGTGAGAACCGGCGACCTGGCAAGTGAATATGTAGTTTTAGAAGAAGGCCAAAAGTTTATTCTCACGACCAGTTCAGTCAAGGGCAATGATAGCAGGGTATCGGTTACTTATTCTGATCTGCACCTGGATCTTAAACCAGGCTGTCCAATCCTGATTGATGATGGTTTGATCGAATTGAAGGTCCAAGAGATCAAAGATAGGGATATAATCTGTATTGTTACGCACGGTGGAGAACTGCGCAGTTACAAGGGCTTGAATACACCGGGGACAAGAATTAATTTACCGGCTATAGGCAGCGAAGATCGGGCTGATATCAAGGTGGCTCTTGAAAATGAAGTTGATTTTCTGGCTGCTTCTTTCACACGAAGCGCAGCTGACATTATCGAAATCAGGCAGCTGGTCGAAGAAAACCGGGGCAGTATTATGATCCTGGCCAAGATTGAGAGCAAAGAAGGCGTGGATAATTTTGATGAGATTTTAGAAGTTGCCGACGGAATTATGGTTGCTCGCGGGGATCTGGGTGTAGAAATACCAACAGAGGATGTCCCTCTTTTGCAGAAAGACTTTATTCGGAAATGCAACCTGGTCGGCAAGCCTGTTATTACAGCCACGCAGATGTTGGATAGCATGATTCGTAACCCAAGGCCAACCAGGGCTGAAGCGAGTGATGTAGCCAATGCGATTTTTGACGGAACTGATGCAGTAATGCTCTCCGGTGAAACTGCAGTGGGGCGCTTTCCGGTAGAAGCAGTCCAGACTATGAGCCGGATAGCCATACGCACAGAAGAAAATCTTGATTACAAAAAAATCATGGATGACCTGAGTCCTGCTATTGATCGTACAGTGACCGACGCAATCAGTTATGCCACATGTCACATTGCCCATGAACTGGATGTTGATGCAATTATTACGGCAACGCAGTCAGGGCATACCGCACGTATGGTTTCAAAATTCAAACCACGAGCCCCAATAGTGGCCGTATCTTCACGCCGCAAGGTGGCAGCGCAATTGACGCTGACCTGGGGAGTCCATGCCGTAGTTTGTCCCCCGGTCAATTCAACAGACGATATGTTCTTTAATGCAATCCAGGCTTCACTGAAAGAAGATTTGATTTCCGACGGGGATCTGGTTGTCATCACGGCCGGCGTTCCGGTCGGAGTGTCAGGAACAACCAATTTGCTGAGAGTCGAAACAGTGGGGGAGATTATCGTGAAAGGTACAGGTGTCGGTAAAGCAGCGGCCAGTGGACCGGCTTTTATCGTGCGCAGCGAAAATGATCTCGAAAACTTTGCAGAGGGCCAGGTTATGGTAGCCAGGATGACAAACAAGAAATACATGCCGGCAATTCAAAAAGCAGCAGCATTCGTGACTGAAGAAGGCGGGCTGACTTCTCACGGTGCAATTGTAGCAATTAATCTTGGTAAACCTGCGATTGTTGGCGTTGAAAATGCCCTGGAATTGATTGAAAACGGAGAAATAATTACTGTAGATGCTATCAGAGGCCTGATTTACCGCGGTAAGGCTAATGTTCTCTGATAAACTGCAAACGAACAGAAAATGGTTGACATGAAAAATGAAACTGAAATAAGGGTTCGTTACGAGGAAACTGATCAGATGGGTGTTGCTTACCATGCCAATTACCTGGTCTGGTTTGAGGTAGGCAGGGCTGAACTGATGAGAAGTATTGATTTACCCTACCGGGAATTCGAAAAAAACGGACTTTTCTTACCGGTGCTGAAAGCTTATTGTGAATATAAACATGCCGTTAAATATGATGATCAGGTAACAGTGATAACCAGGTTACAAGAATTACAGAATGTGAGACTGTTTTTTAGATATGAAATTCGCCTGGATAATCGCCTGATGGCCAGAGGTTATACTGAACATGCCTTTATCAATGAGAGGGGCAAGCCGGTGGCTTTAAAGAAAACCAGTCCTTTTTTATGGAATCATCTCTGTAAAGCCTTTGAAAACCAAAAGGAAAAAGAAGGTGATAACAATTACTGCTAAAGAAAAAATCACGTTGATCTATGATCAGGATTATTTAATTCACACGCAGGGGCAGCATCCGGAAAGAAAGGAAAGACTGGAGCAGATAATCACAGCCCTTGATGATGATAAGCTGAGAGGCAACTACGAAATGATCGAACCAAAGCCGGCCGGCCTTGAACAAATTGCCCTGGTTCATGATCGAAGCTATATAAGCTCCTTAGAAGAAGCATGCCTCTCCGGCAAACGTTTCCTGGATATGGATACTTACATAGTACCTGAATCTTATCAGATAGCCCTTCTTTCTGCCGGTGGAGCACTCACCGGCCTGGAAAAAGTGATGGCTAAAAAAGGAAACAAAGCCTTTGTCCTTAACCGTCCTCCCGGCCATCACGCTGAACGTTCAAGGGCTATGGGTTTCTGCCTTTTTAATAATATTGCCATTGCCGCCGAAGTTGCCAGACGTGAGTACGGTATCAGTCGCATCGCCATTGTTGATTGGGATGTTCACCATGGTAACGGTACTCAGCACAGTTTCGAGGAAAGCAGTGAAGTTTTGTTCATATCCACCCACCAGAGTCCGGCATATCCCGGCACAGGAAGCCTGGGTGAAGTTGGCAGCGGCGCCGGTGAAGGATACACTGTCAATATTCCCTTGCCTCCCGGTTGCGGTGATGTTGAGTACAGGTTCTGTTTTGAAAAAGTAATTATCCCGATTCTTGACCAGTATCAGCCTGAACTGCTGCTGATTTCTGCCGGGCAGGATGCCTACCATAAAGATCCTCTTGCCGGCATGTCGCTTACCTACAGTGGTTATTTTTACATGGCCGAAGCGCTGGCAGCAGCAGCAAGACGCTGGTCAGAAGGTAGAATGTTATTATGCCTTGAAGGGGGATACCATTTAGAGGGGCAGGCAGGGGCAATCGTGCAGGTTTTAAATGCCCTGGGTCAGTGGGGCCTGCTCATCCCTGAGAAGGCTCCTGAACTTGAGCCTGGCATGCACTTCCAGAGGAGACTGGATGAGGTCACCGAGAGGCAAAAGAGATACTGGGATCTATAAAGCGGTTATTTATTAACTGAGATCAAGGTGGCGCAGAACCAGGCCGCTGGGCAGTTTGGGGTAAAAGTAAGTTGATTTCTGAGGCATGACCGATCCTTTTAATGAGTAATCGAGGACTTTTTGGATAGAAATGGGCGCCAGTAAAAAGGCAGCATCGGCTTCACCCGATCTGACCTGGTCTCGTACGAAGGATAAATCATGTGAGAAGCTTAGTTTACCTGAATCTGATTGTAGGCCCTCCCCTGATTGTAAAAGCGGCTTCAAGATCAATTCATGCAATAAAACTACAGCCAGGGATTGTGCGGCAGAGGTTTCCAGGGGCTTTAACAACCAGGCCTGATCGCGATCCAGAAAAACAAAACTGTTAGCACGGTCGTTTTTCTCCAGCTCTTCTAAAGTGTTCTTTTCACTTAGCTGCTCCGGATTACCGATAGCTAGCCGCTTAAAATTAGCTTCAATAAATTTATGCAGCAATGATTTCTCTGTAACCCCTAAATTGTGCAATAAACGATGGGTGGAAAGAACGAGCAGACCGGGGTCATGCATACTGACCAGGACAGAGAGAATGTAGGCTGCTCCGTCAGTATGCCCACCTTTTAAGCTCCCGCTATACTCCAGGGCTGTCTCATAACGATGATGACCATCTGCAATAAGCAGGGGCTGCGGTGACAGGTAAGCAGCAATGTCATTTTGCAGGTTGCGATCTTTTACGAGCCAGATCCGGTGATTCTGCCCAGATGATTCAGTGGCATTGATGTGAGGCTCCTGATCGTTTAAATGGTAAAAGAAAGACCCGAACCGCTGCTCAGGATCGGGGAAAAGGTTAAATATGGGGCTGATATTGGTTTTTACCCGCTTGAGCAGGGAGAGGCGATCAATTTTTGGACCTGACATGGTTAGTTCATGCGGCAGTACTACTTTATTTGCGTAGTCTTCGAGCTTCAGGGCAGCCATCAGGCCCCGCCTGGTATAATCCTGGCCCTGATATTTGAAAGATTGCTCATATAGGTAGAAACAGGGCTGTTCTTCAACTTGCAGAACGCCTTCCTCCAACCAGGTGTTGAGGTTGTTTTCCGCCCTGCTGTAACGGTTTTCTGTTTTGTCGTCATCCGGATATTCTTTACCGTATTCAAGACGGATAATGTTATAGGGGCTTTTTTCGTGAAGTAAAGCCTGTTCTTTATTATCAATCACATCGTAAGGCGGAGTAATGACAGCCCCGGGATCCTTTACCAAAGACTGGTTATACCTGATGCCCCGGAACGGTTTGACTGTGGCCATTACTATCCCTCCATTATCATATCATCATGAGTCTGAGACTTTTAAAAGGTGGCTTTTTGATTTTATAATAATGTTGCTATTTTTGCAATAAAATCGGCCGGTCAATCATTGCTCTAAGTTCAAAACTGTGCTATACTACCTCTGGTAATTAATAAAACTCACGTCTGTTAAACCCTTTACCGGTGGGCTTAAAGCTCTGTATCGGGTTATGATGCAGGCGGTGGTTAAAACCAGAGGAGGTAGAAGTTTGGCCAGAGTTAGTATGAAGCAGTTACTTGAGGCGGGAGTGCATTTTGGACATCAAACCCGCCGTTGGAATCCGAAGATGAAG
>CAZVLE010000112.1:0-8088 GCA_964627855.1 uncultured Syntrophomonadaceae bacterium
CAGCAAATCACCTAACTGATCTAAAGGGACAGCTTTCAGGTTATCAATTTGGGGGATGATGCCCTCAGCGCACCACTCATGTGTATTGGTTGTTATACCTAGCTTATAATTGTTGATAAATATATAGACGCGATCAAGTCCGCTAAAAGAACCGACCTCTTCCAGCATTTTATGAAGAGCAGCATCTACTTCATCAAGCTTGATATTTATCAGTTCAGTAGACATGCTCATTAATAGTTGTTGCAGCTGTTCCCGGTTAACCAGCTCTTCATAAACTCTTTTACTTTCTGTAATGTCCCTGGCCGAACCAACTACACCAATCAACTCTCCATTGCTGTCAAACAGCGGAGCTTTACGGACATCGAGGAAAAGAAACTGGCCTTTAACATTGCCAAATTCATCAAATTGCATCGGCCTCATCGCCTGTAAAGTTACGGAATCAGAATCCATGCACAGTTCACCGAAAGTATGCCATTCAGGATTATCAGGATGAGCTTCGCGCTCACGTTTAGCGAAAAAAAGATCAGTTTTACCCAGCGGCTCTTCCGTATCTTTAGCATTGAGGAGATTCCGACAAATAGCCTCATTGGCAAATATATATCTGCGCTCCAAATCCTTCGCCCACAGCATGTCCGGCATGGTATCACTCATTAATCGAACCAGGGAATATAAACCATGGTATTTCTCTTCTCTCTCGATCAAAGCCTGCTCTGCTGCTTTGCGATCGGTAACATCACGGAATATACCCCGGGTATGTTCAAACTGTCCTTCTTCGTCAAGTTTAACGTTGATATTGCCTTCCACCATAATTGCTGAACCATCTTTTGCAACAAAGACTGCTTCCACTCCACCAAATGCCGCTCCGGAAACCACTTTTTTAAAGGCTTCCGTGCAGTGCTCCATTGAATCGGGGTGAATAACATCCCACAGGGTCAGCTTTTCAATTTCTTCATGGCTATATTTCAAGGCAGATAACCAACCCTGGTTTACAAAGACAAACCTGCCGTTGCTATCAACACACTGGATTAAATCTTTTGCCTTGTCAACCAGATCCCTGTAATGTTCATCAATATCAAAAACTCTTTTCTTTGACTTAATTTCTACAGAAGGTTTTATTGAGTCGTTTTTGTTTTTCATTAAACCAAGCTCCCTTGAACAACTTAGTCACTTTTACAAAAACTGCGGTTCAGACTAAAATCAACACTGGCAAGGCGTATATATATGCATAGAATTAGTGCAGAGACAGTAACAGCAAGCTGATCTTGGATCAATATTTTAAAGTTCTTCTAATCGATCTTTAAGTACTTTTAGATCAAATGTTAAAATTATTCTGCCCAATGCTCCGGGTGGTCTAAAGCTTCTGCGCATTTTACCTTGCCCTTAACCGTTTCGATATAGCCGGGACTTAGTTCCAGGACCATCCATGCTTCTTCCACATCAGCGGGAATTGGATATGGTGCGTCAAGACCATACCGACCGGCCGGTTTAAACCCGAACCGGGGATAGTATTCCGGATGGCCAAGGACAAAGACCAGTTTAATCTGGGCATCAGCCAGGAGTTTTAACCCTTTATTCATCAAGCTGCCGCCAATTCCCTGCTTTTGAAACCCCGGTTTAACAGCTAAGGGAGCCAGTATGGCTGAGGCTATTTCCGCAAAACCGTTAACTTCAGTTTTGGTAAACAGAGCGTGACCCACAATTTCCTGGTCATGCAGTGCGATAAGCGAAAGCAGCGGCAGTGCAGTTGGATCCATTAAAAGATCTATTACCAGCTTTACAATAACCGGCCCTTCGGTTTCACCAAAAGCTTCCTCTTCCACCGCCAGCAAACCGATCAAATCCTGTTTTGTAGATTCTCTAATCTCCATCGATAATAACTCCTGTTTTTAAGTTTAGACTTTAAGAACCGTGGCTGAATTAACACTAGAAGCCTGCAACATTAGATGCTCCACCGCGGGCCTGTTTCCGCATCTTCGAGGACAATTCCGGCCCCGTGCAGGATAGTGCGGATCCGGTCTGCATCTTCCCATCTTTTAGCATCCCGGTATTCTTCCCTAAAATCAACTAAAGCTGCAACTACCTGCTTAAGCTGATCAGGGACAAAGCTTGATAACTCAGTAATGGCTGTTCCTGTAAGGACAATCATCTCCCGGAAAATCTCCCTGCCCTGGGAGATAAATTCCGGGTTTTCAAGATCAAGCTGCGCCTGCCACAGGAAGCGATCGGCTTCGAGAATCTGTGTAACCATCACCAGTACATTCTGGTCTTTCAGCGCTTCCTTAAAATCATCTTCGATTGTATGCATTTTCTGCCAAAAAGTCGGAGCAGGTTGTGTTTTTTCTATCATCCCCGTCAAAGGTTTACAGCCGTCCACGCTTTTTGCACCCGCTGTGATTTCATCGTGCCCGGACAATACAAAGTCGCCTTTGAGCAGCTTAAATGGAATAATTTCGCCTTTAGAGAAGCAGTGCTCAACGCTACCACGCCTGGCGGTTACCCGGCCCAGGCCATCAATTGTAGCTGTTTGGGCTGCAAAGTCAAGGATGCAAACGGTATGTTCATCAATCCCCAGGATTGATGCACCAGGAGGCAACATGGTCTCAAGAGCGGTGAACCTTTTCTCACCCATATAACAGAAACGGGTGTCGTGGTTACCCCCTTCAGCGTTGTTCCAGTGCGGTATCACAACCATTTCAAGGCCCAAATTGCCGAGAATGTTTAAACCCGGCAACCAATGTAATGGTTCGCCCACTTTATAGATTTCATAAACCGGTAGAGTATAGCTACCTACTGACAGGGCTGCTGCACTGGCGGCAGCCAGGCAACCACCCCGGTTGATCATCGCACCAAGTAGTGTCGGGATTGGCGTTGCCTCAAGCTGACGGACATTATAAGTTGGGCTGCCCGGCCCGATTAGCACATATCCGGCCCTGCCGAGCAGACCAAAAACCTTCTCGGTTTGTTCGCTTTTTTCTGCATCTTTTGATTTAAATGAGGCAACTTCCATCGTATGGAGAACTTGCGCTTTAAAGTACTCCACCGCCCGCCTGGAAATCAAATCGACGTTCTCCTGAAACCCTGCCGGTGTATCGAGAAACAGTATGAGATCGCCGGATTTCCGATTAGTCAATAACCTCTTGTGGGTTTCAACCATCGTTCCTGAAAGCTCTCCCGAACCAATTAGGGCAATTTTCCCCTGCTCCTGAGGCATAACATCTACTCCAGTGATTGTAATATTATATTAAAACCTCTTTTTGTCACCTAGCTCATCAACCTCTGATAAACTATGGATCTTTAACTCTTTTAAGCTCTGCTCTATAACCTGCCGGGTATGACGAGATTATTCAGGAGTTGCAGCTCTTTTTCCAGCCGCTGGTAAAGGTTTGGCAGGTCATTAACCATTCTTTCAATTTTTACTGACGACAGCTTAGGAAAGTGCTGATGAAAATTTACATATAGCACCAGGTAATCCTCAAGCATGTTTGCTGTCTGACCTGATAGCACAGAAGGTCGCTGATCAGGAATTGGCACTCTCAGCAACCGAATCAACCGGTAGTGCCAATCGAGACTACCCGGAACCCAGTGATCAGTTATGCGGGCAATCTGCAGCAGGCATTCTTCGACCAACAGGTAAAAATCGTAAAGGTTGCTGCACAGGTAAAGCAGTTTACGCCGTTCATTATCAATTGCAAGCGGGCAATTTCCTGAAATATGGGCGACGATTTCACCCATTTCAGCAAGATTGTTTCTGATCAGAGCGCTAGCTTTTTCAACAGCAATTTTGGGTGGCCTTGTAGATCTGGGCTGAAAGCGCCTGATATTAAGATCGTTTAAACTCAATCTTTATCCTTTTCCCACTTAAACTTTGACTTTGCCTCGCTAAAACCGGAAGATAGCGCTCCCCAGGCAGTGTCAAATCCTTCCCTTAATGCCTCAAAAGCTTCCTCGTTCGTATCAACTAACTCTTTTAGCTTAGCAGACCCTTCCTTAATTTTCTGCTCCAAAACTCTAATCTGATCAGGTACATTTTTCACAGCTTCCGACCCGGCAGTCTGAGCCTGAGCTCTAAGTTTTTTTTTTTCTTCCTTCCATACATCCAACTGTTCTTGCATTTTTTGACGATAACTATCTTTATTTTCCACCCACTATGCCCCCTTATTACTAAAAATTGAACGCAACTTATCCCTTACACTGCTATAAATACCCTTGATGCCGGTACGATAAAGAGTATCCCTGCTTTTACGCAGAGTCTCCAGGGTAGCTGTCTCCACAACCTGCCAGAGTAGATCTTTATCAGGAGTATTTTTAAGGTAATTCAGCTTAACTTGGTAAGCCCCTTTGTATTTTCGGCCACCACCGTTAGGGGTAATATTTTTAATGATGCGGTTCAAGTCAATGTTACTGTTTTTGGTCCGCAGCGATACATCAAGGTAGGTTTCCTCTTTCCTGTGATTCTCGATCACTGCAAAAACAGCCACCACTTTATGCTCATCTTTTTTCAAAACTTTATCGGCAGTTATAGCAATCGAATCCCTGTATTTGGCGTCAAGATAGCCGAGTCCGTAGAAAGCCCAATCCTTATAAATATTTTCATTTTCAATTGCCCGATCAAATAACTCTTCAGTTTGAGGATAAAGAGGCGTACTATTGATCCCCTGCAAGATATCCCTGTTAACGTACTCCGACAAATAACTGAGAGCTTCAAAATCAAGATCCGTAATATTGTCATATTTATCAGTATCGGTCTGGATGCCAAAAGTCAGGGCAGTTGCAAGTGCCGTGAGCTCTTTTTCTTCCAGATCCAGATTTAGATCTTTAATGATCAGGGCAAGGAGTGTGCTGGTTGAACCAGCCTCTGTGCTGATCAATGAAAATTCTGCTTTGACTGGAGCTTCAGTTTCCCGATGATGGTCAATATGCGCTGCACAAGGTATTTGATCACCAACCCCTTCAATCCAGTTATTTTGAAAATCAGGCACAATATATGCCTGATATTTATCTACATCTATCCCTTTACCAATTTTTAGAGGGATCCTCAGTCTCTTCGTAAACGCTTTATTTTGCGGCAACGACAGGCCTTTTTCGGTAAAGATATCGGCTTCCACCGCAAACTGTTTAAGAATGATCTTAATAGCAAAAGCCGAGGCAATAGCATCCGGATCGGGCGAACCAGGAATGTATATCGCAATCGGATTATATTTTGTAACCGTTTCGATAAAAAGTACTGCGCTTTTTTTCATTTTTATAGTAGGCCTTCTCTCGTATTATAACATTGAAGCAGTTCAGCAATTAGTGAATATACCTGTTCCAGCAAAGCGAAAGATTGGTCAAATAAGTTTTTTGTCGACAACTATCAATAAACTAACATAGAAAGGTGTTTTGAGGCAATCCTTCTGAATAAATTACATAAAACAACAATTACCAGCCCTGTGTTACAATCAGAACCAGACCGGATCATTAAATAAATTAAAAGGCAGGACATTTGATGGATAAATTTATGGAAGAAAAGCTTAAACTGGCAGAATCGGCAGCAAGACAGGCAGGAGCAATAATAATTACCAAAAAGGGTAGCATTTCATTTTCCGAAAAAACCGATAACAACCTGGTCACAGAATCCGATTACGCCGCACAGGAAAAGATTATTAAGGTTATTTCGGAACAGCACCCCGGTCACAGCTTTATCGCTGAAGAAAATGACCGATTAGCCAACCTTAGTGAATCGGACCTCTGGATCATTGACCCGCTGGATGGCACCAACAACTATGCCCACCATATCCCTCATTTTAGCATTTCCATCGCCTATGCCCGCTTTGGGCAGGCAAAAGCCGGCGTCGTTTTCGATCCGGTACGCGGCGAGCTCTTTAGCGCCGCGGAGGGCATGGGCGCATATTTGAACGGTAAAAAAATTTCTGTTTCAGGAGCAGCTTCGCTGCAGGAAGCCATCGTTGCAACCGGTTTTTACTACGACCGTGGTGCCATGATGCGAAAAACTTTATCCAGCATCGAAAAACTCTTTGAACAAAATATTCACGGCATCCGGAGATTTGGCAGTGCCGCCCTGGATCTTTGCTGGGTTGCCTGTGGCCGGTTTGATGCTTACTTTGAGTACAAGCTATCTGTCTGGGATTTCGCTGCCGGCCAACTGATCGTAACCGAAGCTGGAGGCAGCTGCAGTGACCAAAAGCGCAATCCGCTGACTTTAAGCAGTCCTGGAATAGTTGTTTCAAATGGGAGCTTTCATAACGACTTACTGGATGTTGTCAGTTGGGATGATGGCCTTTAGTTAACAGTCTTCTCCTGCGGAGGCGCTTCAGTAAAATGCAAATAAAAAGATACTGCAAAATAATAGACAGCAGCCAGCAGCGAACCGATTACCAGGCGTTTGTCGACATCATACATGGTTGCCCCCATAACAACTAAAGCCACCCCAAAAAGACCCATCACAACAACAGTTAAATATCTAAACTTTTTGGTTGAGGCAGAAATATAGCGGATCGGCACAAAAACCAGAATGACAAAAGTGAACATGATCAGGGCATTGATCAGCGGGGGGAACTCTAATAAATAAAAGTAAAAGATCATTACGTTCCAGTAGTTCGGAAAACCGGTAAAGTATCCATCAGCTGTTTTGGCAGCGGTGTTACAAAAACCGTAAGCAGAAGCAAAAAGAACCAGTGTTAAAACCGGTAAGGCGAAGGGGGGAATCAGTTCGAAGCGATAAGCAAAAACAACAGGAATAAAAGTATAGGTAAGAAAATCGATAATATTATCAAGCAGACAGCCATCAAACTGGGGCACCCAGCGCTTAACATCAAAATGGCGGGCCAGCGTGCCATCTGTAGCATCAATTAGCGCAGCAATAGCAAGCCAAATGAATACCTGTCTTGCTTCGCCGCGACAGATAGCGTCAAAAGCCAACAACCCCGCAATAAGTCCCAGTGCTGTATAAAAATGAACGGCCCATGCCCGAAATTGATAAAACTGCATGACTGGTGAAGATCGCTTTACTATGAGTTAAACCCCCACTGATAGTGTTTTGCTTTGTTTATGATCATTAGTCCTTCGCTTGCTTGTGACATCATACCACGCTGTCAGTCTACAATCAAACATAAAAGTTTTATAAAATAAGATTTAAGGCAAAAACATGGTATGCTTAGACTAGTGAAGGACATTTGATCCGTTACTGAGCATTTCAGGATCAGAAGTGAGGTTGAACTGATGAAAATAAGGATACCATTCTTAATTGTCTCTACGTTACTATTTTTTCTACACTTTACAGTTGCGGGAAACCCTGTTCTGGCGGCCCCAGATGACAATCCTGCAGATCTTGAAACTTTTATGGACGGATTTATAGCAAGCCAGATGAAAGAAGGAAATATCGTCGGGGTGACCCTTTCGATTGTGCAAAATGGTGAAATAATCCTGCTTAAAGGTTATGGTTTTGCCGACCGTGATAGCAGAACCCCGGTTGACCCTGCAAAAACTCTTTTCCGCCCCGGTTCAACCTCTAAGCTCTTCACCTGGACCGCAGTCATGCAGCTGGTGGAAGAAGGTAAACTCAACCTCGATACTGATGTGAGTGAATACCTTGATTTCAGGCTTCCAGCAAGCCTTTTGGGAGACAATAATGCTTCTCCTGAACCGATCACCATAAAACACCTGCTTACCCACACAGCCGGGTTTGAAGACCGGGGTTCGGGTCTTTTTGTGCTCTCGGCTGAAGAGATGGCCAGCCTGGAAGACTTTCTTAAAAATAATATTCCGGCTCGGGTTTTTCCACCGGGTACGGTTATAGCTTATTCCAATTATGGCACCGCCCTGGCCGGCTACATAGTAGAACGGCAATCAGGACTGCCTTTTGCAGAATATATTGAACAGCAAATTTTTGAGCCCCTGGGCATGCAAAACAGCACTTTTCACCAGCCACTCCCGGACCAGATAGCTGCCAATATGGCCAAGGCTTATAAGTTTTCTAATGGCGAATACCATCAGGGCAGCTTTGAATATATTTCTGCTTTACCGGCCGGCAGTATGAGCAGCACAGCCGAAGATATGGCTAAATTTATGATCGCCCACCTGCAATATGGC
>CAZVLE010000113.1:0-7267 GCA_964627855.1 uncultured Syntrophomonadaceae bacterium
TTAAAAATATAGGCGCGGTCCACCTTCGCAAAGTCCCCGACGGCTCCCAGCATCTCATTAATAGCCTGATCAACCTTTTCCAGGGGAACGTTAATTAAGTCAGTAGCCATGTTCATCAACAGTTGCTGCAGCTTTTCATAATCATGCAGTTTCTCTTCCGCCAGCCTGCGCTCTGTAATGTCTCTTGCTATTCCCCTGAAGCCGATCGGGTTGCCTGCTTCGTCCCGGCGTAAAGCAATAGAGCCCTCAACAATGATTTCCCGCCCATCTTTGGTTATAAGTGGCCAGTCCACCGCTTTTTCCGCTATCCCGGTCCGGTATACCCGGTTATAAGCTTGAAAGACTTCTTGTGGATTTTTAAAAAACTTTATATAGCTTCCTTGCATTAGCTCATCCTGGCTGTAGCCTGAGTCCTTACAGAATGAATCGTTACAGAAAACAAAATTACCGGCCAAGTCTACCTCGTAATAGCTTTCTTCGATGGTGGAAAGAATTTCCCGGTATTTTTTTTCGCTTGCCCTTAGCGCTTCCTCCATCTCTTTAATATGAGTTAAATCAAGATTGGTGCCCACCCAGCGCACCGGCTTACCATTATCATCTTTGATCAGGTCTCCGCGGGTCAGAATGTGACGCCAGCTGCCGTCTTTATGAAGAAGCCGGTGTTCTATTTCATATTTTTCTGTTTTACCGTCTAAATGATCTTGGATTGCTTTTTTAACTTTTTCTGCATCCTCGGGGTGCCAGAGTTTCTGCCATCCGGAGAAAGCATTTTCTATCTCATGGTCAGCATAGCCAAGCATCGTTTTCCAGAGGGTTGAGAAAAAGACTTTATCGTTAACCATATCCCAGTCCCACAACCCGGCGCCGGTGCCACTAATAGCCAGGTTAAAACGATTTTCGCTTTCCTGCAGCGCTTCTTCGGCTTGCTTGCGCTCGGTTATGTCTCTGTAATACCATACCCGGCCGTAATATTGCCCTTCATCGCCAAACATGGGTGCCGAGTAGCGTTCAAGCACTCTTCCATCTTTTAAGCTGATTTCCTCGTAGCTTTTTTCCTGCCTGTTATCATAAAGTTCATGTATCCGGCTGGCAAACTCTTCGGGATCGCTAAGTTTTGGAAGCACATAGTCCAATGCCTTTTTACGCTGAGTAAGGGTCATAATTTCTCCGGGTATACCCCAGATATCGCAAAAATTTTGGTTATAAGAAATAATTTTTTCGTTCTCATCTACAACAAAGATACCGTCAGGTGATACTTCCAGTTGGGTTCTTAGCATGGCATTTTGCATGTTCAATAATTCTTCGGCTTGCTTGCGCTCGGTGATGTCCCAACCATGAGATTGAAACCCAGTTACCTCTCCATTTTCATCGGCAAGGGGGTAGTCGGTCCAGCGCTGCCATTTCACTTTTCCGTCTGCAAAAACTTCATGTTCGTATGAAACCGGCTTTTTGGTTTCACTGAGTGTTTGCAGGTGCTTTCTGATCTTTTCATGTTCTTTTTCCGGAACCAGTTCCAGGAATTTTTTATGTCCAATGTCTTCATCAGTAAGATTAAAATATTGGCAATAGGCCTTGTTGGCAAAGGTGAGCATGGTATCGGGCTTGAAACGGCAAATCAGTTCCTGCTGGGTGTTTACCACATCTTCATACTGCTTATAAATTATATCCATCTCTTTCTCAGCCCGAACTCTTTCTAAAAGTGAGCCGACCTGGCCGGCGTATAGCTCTATCGCTTCCCGGTTTTGAATGGTCCGGTTGCGGGGCATGAAAAAGATAACATCACCCAGGGGCGGTATTTCTCCAAAAGCAAGACAGATGATATAGATATCGCCGATGTTAAAAGTTTTTTCCAGCAGCAAAGCTCTGCTTTTGGTGAGAACGCCCATCGCTGTTTCATAGAGACCGGAGAAGTGTACCAGCTTGCCGCCCTTGATCTTACGCAGGCTATCGGGGGTGATCTCCCAGGCGTGCCCGGTTAGGTCGAAACCAAGTATATCCGTGATCCGGTTGACAGCAGATGGGACCCCGGCGATAGCCCTGGCTATGGTTTTTGTGTTTCCTTCTTCGTAGGTACTTAAGACCACGAATTTAGCGCCGGAAAGCCTTTTTAACGAATCTGCCAGTTCTTGATAATCAAGCTCAGCAGCGCTGGTGTTGATCAGCTTTTCGGTCAGCTGCAAAAGTGATTTCATGGAGGCCAGTTCTTCTTTTCTGGCGGTGATTTCATTAAAAACAGTAATAAAATGGCCGGGTTCATCACTGTAAGCGGTTACATCATACCAGCGACCCAGGGGCTCTGAATACTGTTCGCAAGAAATGGGCTCCCCCTCCAAAGCCACCTTGCCATAGACGCCGATCCAGTCGAAGTCATTATTTTCAATACCAGGCAGCACCGTGGTCACTTTTTGGCCAAGAATCTTATCTCTTAAAAGGCCGGTCATCTTTTCAAAAGCGGCGTTTACTTCGAGGAATATGTAATCGATCGGTTTGCCGTCTTCACCGGTGACTATTCGGTGTCGGGCAAAAGCTTGGGGCAATTTTTCAATATACCTGCGTTCTTTATCCTGATCGGACATTATTTAAAACCCCCTGCTTAAAAACACTTTATCGGGGTGCTACCCCTTCAATTAATACATCTTGCTGCACCCGGGTGCTTTTCATGCTTTTTATGTTGTTTAGTCCGCCTTGTGTTCCCGGATATACTGATATAGCGTCGGCCGGCTGACCCCAACCAACCTGGCGAAGTCGGTGGCCGTGATCTCCCCGCCCTTCCACATCGGGTAAAACTTCTTGAAGCTGGCCTGCCGGTCTTGGTGCCGTATTTTTTAGCCTTGACAAGCCCCTCGCGGATCCGCTCGACGGTCATTTCGCGCTCCATCTCGATCACGGCGCCTAAAATGTTGAGCAAAAATTTACATATATCATTCCCGTTACCGGTGTTGAAACCCTTCTTGATGAAATGAATAGTTATACCTTTTAGCTGACTTCAGAACATGAGCCGGCAACATTAAAGCTCACAATTATTCTCTATGGGATTGCTTTGAACGATGCAGAAAAAGCGACTAACTGGAGCATTAATCCGGATGGATCAGATTTAAGGCAGGAATAGGTTAAAACTTTAAAAGTTCTTGAATGCTATCCAGCAAATCTTCACGAAAAGAGATCCTGCCAATCCAGATCCGTCCTTTTCTATTTGTTTGGCTCCACATAACGAATGCTTCCTTCTATAGATAAGAATATTTCAGATCCTTACCTAAATTCCTTTTTCCGTAAACAATAGAATTATTTACAGCCTTAATTGTTGTGCCCTACCCAACGTAGTTTTTAAAGCATGACACGCTATATTTTATTATTTAACATATACAATTCAGATAAATCTGTAAAATAACTTGCCCTTATTCTCCTAAACTGGTATTGTAACACTGTAGCAAAAATATAAGTAATACAACAAACAGTGATAAGCTAGTTGGTTGAAGGTCATCAACTTAATCAGCTCTCGCATCATTATAATGAATAGACAGGTGCGGTAAAAATGGAAAAATCATTCGGTAAAATACTTAAACAACCGACCGCAAAAAAACTGTTACCTTATTTAGTTCTGGCGGTTTTGCTCGTCCTCTCTGTTTTAGCCTTGCAGTATTATGAGCAGGCCATAATGGAAAGAGAAGCGCGGCGCTATAACGATCTAGTTAACCGCATTGCAGATGAGATCACCGACCAGCTCCATAAATACGAAATGATTCTGCTTGGCGGCGCGGGAATCTTCGTTGCCTCCGAAGAGGTAACCCGAGAGGAATGGCGGGCCTATTCTGAGTACCGGCAGGTCAGCACTCATTATCCGGGCATCCATAGGATAACGGTTTCCAGGGTTGTCCAGCCTGCGGAGCTGGCGCAGCATATTGAAGAGATCAGGGCCGAAGGTTTCCCTGACTATACGGTCTGGCCTGAAGGTGAACGCGAAATATATACGCCAGCTATTTACCTGGAACCCTTTGATGCTCTTAGCCGGCGCGCTTTCGGCTATGACATATTTTCCGAGCCGGTCCGCCGGTCCGCCATGGAGCAGGCGCGGGATATTGGCTCTGTTGCGATAACAAGCAAGGTGACCCTGGTCACAGCGACAGACCAGGACAGCCAGCCCGGCTTTATAATGTTTGTTCCTATTTATGCACAGGGCATGCCGACAAATACCACTGCAGAGAGAAGGGCAGCGATCGAAGGCTATGTTGCAGGAGCCTTTCTTTTGCGCGAACTGATGCAGGGCCTCTTTCCAGACTCAATAAATGAAATCAGCTTTCAAATTTATGACGGCGCAGAAACTTCACCGGAAACCCTGCTCTACGAAAGCCATATAACCCCCGACAACAGTAGCACAGGGCGTGAACCGCTTTTTGCCAGTCAACAAACCCTGGATCTGCACAACCATCAATTGACCTTAACCTTTGAAACCATGCCACCTTTTGAAGCTGCCGTCGATCGAATCACCCCCAAAGGGGTTCTTGCTTTCGGCCTGCTGCTCAGTTTTCTGATCTTTTTCTACCTGCGGACGCTTCAAACCACCGGTGACCGGGCCCTTTCCCTGGCCCGGGAGATGACCATAACCCTGCATGAAAGCGAAGAGAAATACCGCAACCTGGCAGAGAATCTTACAGATGTTATCTGGGCTGCTGACCTGGAAAATAACCTCACCTATATCAGCCCGGCAATCGAAGAACTAATCGGTTTTACGCCCGAAGAAGTCATGGCCATGCCCATGCGTAATTACGTGGCTAAGAAAGACTATGATGCCATGATGGCACTATTGGCAGAAGAACTGGCCAAATCGCCGGCAGAGCGGAAGCGTTCCTCATCATTACAAGCACGTTATAGAACAAAGGATAATCGCCCCTTGTATGTTGAACTGAGCATCTCGTGGATTCTGGATGGGCAAGGCAATACCATCGGTATCCAGGGCACAACAAGAGACATCACCGCGCGCAAACAGTTGGAAGATCAGATTATTGAAAGCAGGCGGATGTACCGGTCCGTAGTTGACACCCAGCAGGAGATGGTTGCCCGCTACCTGCCCGATACCACCTTAACCTTTGTTAATGATGCTTACTGCCGGTCTTTTGGGAAATCGCCCCAGGAATTGCTGGGTCGAAAGTTTCTGGATTTTACACCACCTGAATTACATGATGAGATAATTGAATTAATAAGGAGCTTAACGCCCGAGAACCCCAGCGTAATGCATGAGCATTATGTTTTCGCGGCTGATGGCAGCATTCGCTGGGAAGAATGGACAGATCAGGCTCTATTTACTGAAACAGGTGAGATCAAAGAGTACCAGGGGGTGGGGCGCGACATTACAGAGCGAGTGCTGGCGGAAGAAGGCACACTCCGAGCTTATGATGAAACAATTGAAGGGTGGAGTAATGCACTCGAATTAAGAGATGAAGAGACAGAGGGCCATAGCCAGCGGGTAACTGAAATGACTTTAAATATAGCACGGATGATGAATGTTAAGACAGATGAACTGGTACATGTGCGCCGTGGGGCCCTGCTGCATGATATCGGCAAGATGGGCATACCCGATGCAATATTACTTAAGCCGGGCAAGTTGACCGTCGAAGAATGGGCGGTCATGCGTAAACACCCGGTCTACGCCTACGATATGCTGGCTCCGATTGATTACCTGCGCCCTGCTTTAGATATCCCTTACTGCCATCACGAAAAATTCGATGGCACAGGATACCCCAGGGGTCTTAAAGGCGAAGAAATACCCTTGCCGGCCCGCATCTTTGCCGTAGTCGATGTCTATGATGCCCTGACCAGCGACCGCCCTTACCGTAAAGCCTGGAGCAAAGAAGAGGCGTTGAAATACATTCATGAAGAAAGCGGCACCCACTTCGACCCCGATGTGGTGGAGGTTTTTTTAAAGACAATCAATGCTTATAACGGCAAAATATAAGCTTACGACCTAAACTGGAGGAATGATAACCATGAAGCGTAAACTGTGCCCGGAGTGTGGCACCTATACCTATTCTGCCCATCTCGAATCTACCTGGTCTTGCGCTAAATGCGGCCAAGATATAACTAACCAACTACCTCTGGAGACAGAACCATTTAAAAGCTCACCTAAAACAGATGGGCACAAAAGTGAAGACTAAAAGGAATTATACTGAAAATAACTGATGATGATGAAGCCTGCGCCGTCCCCACTGCTCTGTCCGCAGCCTCGACAGGGCGCTACATAGCAAAATCACCTGGCAAAAAGGCATTCTTTTGCACCCAAATGTTAGCGCTTCCTGCATACGGGTTTTTCTGGCATAAGGGCACCAGGAGGGACAAGGAACCCGTCCCCACGTCTTTCGAATATTGATAGATCAAATTGTTTATGTTATGATGTATATGTGTAACGATGTATAATAAGGATGAATGCTATGAAAAGAACACAAATACTTGTAAAAGAAGAACAGCATGATTACCTTGTTCAGCAGGCAGCGGTTAATAACAGCAGCATATCTGAAGTGATTCGTAAGCTGATCGATGAAAAGATGGCTAAAACTATTGCGAAGCAATCCTTAGGCGGCATGCAGATGGCCCAAAGCGCCGCGGACGGGCCTACTGACTACACCGATCATGATGAGGTTTTATACCGTTGAAAAAAATATTTGTAGATACAGGCGCCTGGTTTGCCCTGAAAAATAAAAACGACCCCAATCACCAGAGTGTCTATAGGTTTTTTGAGAATTTACCCGCTGCCGGGATAGTTTGTTACACTTCAGATTATGTGATCGATGAAGCGATCACCCTCACACGGACCAGGTTGAAAAATCACCATGTTGCCGCTACCCTGGCGGAAGAGCTGTTTTCTGAGCAGGCAGCCAAGGTAATTTTTGTTGCCCCGCGCTACCTGCCCCGCGCCCTGGAGATCTATAAGAAATATGGCGATCAGCTTTTTTCTTTTACCGACTGCACCAGCTTTGCAATCATGGAAAGTTTAGAAGTTAAAGTAGCACTTGCCTTCGACCATCATTTTTCTTTCGAAGCATTTGGGTTCAGGCAGTACAAATAACAAATCGGGAAAAAAGGACGAGAGAAAGATCCCCTTGCCCTTTCTATATAATTTTAGTCCCCTGTTTCAGATGCCAGGGTGTCAGCTTTCAGATTCAAAGCGGGGCGAACACCGGGGCCGGAGTCGCGGGCGTTGCGACCGTCGAAAACACCAGAGACATGAACGTTGCGCACGTGGTTGCCACGGTCCGTGCCGGGAGAACGGGTCCAA
>CAZVLE010000114.1:0-6840 GCA_964627855.1 uncultured Syntrophomonadaceae bacterium
GGGGTGAGGGGGATCTTTGTCTGGCCCTCCGACTTCTCACTTCCGGCCACTAAAAATCATTTGGAGAAACCATGGCGTCAGCGGAGCAAATTTGTTTAAGCAAAAAGTGAGTCAAGTACCCCGTCCCCCTGTCATGGCACCTGTTTTATAGTTCGTCCACATCCTTGTACCACTTAACCTTGTCTCCCAGCTTGCTGCGCATTTTCCAGGTTAGTGGTTTCGGTTCATCATCAACAAACCTGACAATTTCGCTGATGCGCTCTTCAATAAGTTGCTTTTCTTCTTCATCAAACAAATCTGTCTTTCTGTTCAGTTGCAGCAGTTTTTCAATATTGCCGGTTACGGTGCGCCAGAAACCCCATTCAGAGGCGAGAACCCTGGCGATAACCGGGGCATTGATTGTTTCCTGGTCCTTTTCGCCGACCGGGTGTTCCACGATCAGCATCATGGTGTCAACCAGGTCTTTTTCATTGATCTGGACGATCTGCAATTTTTCAAGAAACAGCTCGGCCAGGGGAATGGTCAGTTCATCGACATCAAGCCGATCTCGCAACTGAAGGACATGGCAGAAATCGAGTTTGTCGAAGAAAATATCAGAATGCATACCCGTGGCAGGGTTATCGAAAACCATCCGGTGCGTTCCGTAGAGTGTGGTAATCATCTCGTCATCGCGGTAACCGAGCTCCCTGTAAGCCTCGGTTATGATGGGGGCATGCTCGTTATAAGCTACAAAGTCGGTATCAGTGAAAACACGGCCCCACTTTTTATGAATGTAGTTGTATTTTGAGCAGTGCAGGTGAAAGGCCAGCGCGCCGATTAAACGTAGCGGTGCTCCTTTGCTTCCAGCCAGCTCGATAATTTTTTTTGCCTCGGCGATAAACTCGCCGGCATCTTTACCTGTATACTGGGACATTTTTCACCTCCTTTGCCTGAAATATTATGCCCGATCCGCATCTCACTTTTTCAGTTTGGACGCAGGTATAATATAGAAAAATTGTTGCCCGCCAGTCTGCCGGAGGGCGGAGGTCTGAGTACTGGAGGTTGAAGGTCAGAGGCCCAGAGGACCGGAGAAAACCTTTCATTCCACCCTTTACTGGAAGTTGGAGGTTAGAAAATCTATAAACCTTTCACCCTCACCCCGACCCTCCCCCGTCGAGGGGGAGGGTGAAATAAGTTCTCAACATTGTATCCCCTACCGTACTTCTCCCTCTCCCCTGGCGGGAGAGGGCCGGGGTAAGGGGGGCTTTATCCGGTTCTCCGATCTCCAACCTCCGGTCTCCAGAAGTGAGGGGGATATTTTACTGGTCCTCCGACTTCTCACTTCTGACCTCCCATCTCCCACTGCTCACTTCAAATATAGCTTGTAGCCGGGAGATGTGTTTTTGATCCTGTCTGCTCGGCCTTTCTATTCTCCAAGGCTATGAGTCCAGCATGAACCCTGCCCTATCCCGAGGTCAAAACATACTTTTTGACCCCTTTTTTATCCATTTCAATGATTGCCCCGAGCAGGGTGCTCTGTTCATAAGAGCTGCCCGGGTTAACCACAAATGTCTTTTTCATCCGCTTGATACCCCGGCCTTCGTGAATGTGGCCGGTCAGGGCCAGCGGGGGTTGGTACTTGTTGATGGCGTCGCGCACTGCCGTGCTGCCTACCGGAATCAGCGAGCGGCCGGCATACTTCGGTCGCAGGTTTTCATCAAGTTCGGGAGCTTCATCAAGTCCAGATCCGAAGGGTGGTGCGTGTAGGTTAAAGACACAGCGGTCGATATCGGTAATTTTCGAAGCCATGGCCTCTATTTTTTCCGCTAGTTCTTCCTCGCTGCATTCCCTGTGTGTATCCCAGGGAGTGGGGTTAGACCAGCCGCAACTGAGCATATTGTAGTAACCATCGAGATCAAGAATCAGTCCTTCAGCCATGGTGATCGCCTTAGATGAAGCAAGAATCTCATCAAGTTCGAACATGTCGTCGTTACCCGGGCAGACAAAGCATTTTATGCCGGTGTCGGCCAGTTTCTCGTCGGCAAAAGTAACCCAGCGTTCAGCCATCTTGATAACTTCGTCAACAAAGAGTTTTTCAACCTTTTCCGAGTCGGCGTTTAGTTCGTCGTAGCGGTCATCGGTTATTTCAATCGGATAGTAGCCGCGGTCGGATATATTTTTGACCATTTTTGCCTTGCCCTCTTCATCGAGCAGCATATCCTCTTCCAGGAAATTAACCTTGTACATGCCCTTACTGTCCTTGATGAAGGGAACCAGGGCCTTGCCGGTCATATCGCCGCCCAGAACCAGGATATCGGCGTTATAGAATTTGCCGGCGTTGATGAATTTCTTCCAGCAGATCTCCGAACCGTGCACATCAGTGGCAAAAAAAATCGTCGTCATCTATCATCCTCCTTCCTTTATCCCCCTCACCCCGGCTATAGCTTCCACAGAGATAAAGGGAGACTTATTTTTGCAATCAGTTATCAGCCTTAACGGTATTTCCGTCACCATTTACCCCATCCCGGCACTCAATTGCATCTTGAGTGCCGGGGAGGGGTGGAGGTGAAATAATCTCAGCATTTTCGAAAATAGGTTATTTATTCAACCGGGATGCTCTTGTGAATTTCATCCAGGTTAATACCCTGCTTGCGGCGATAAGCCTTTGAGCCGTAGTAGATCACAATAGAGATGGTATAGAGCACGGCCATGTAGATATACGACGTTGGCTCGTTAATGCCGTAAACAGCATCGGTTGCCCACATGTAAAAGAGGAAGAGCAGGAATAAGCCGAAAATGACCCCGGTAACGGTGATCAGCGGCAGGCCAAAGACTTTTAGTCTGGCGATTGGTGAAGCTTTATAGAGCTCGGGATCCCTGTAGGGCAGGATAATCGCCGCGATAGTGGTGCCGAAGTAAGTTACGGCGATAACCACGGTTGAGTTAAGAGCCAGGGTTTCCAAGTTGGCCGTGTAATGCATGCCGGCGCTGACTATTACACCACCGACAGCCATGACCAGCAGGGCGTTGACAGGAGAGCGGAACTTGGTTGACACGCGGGCCATCCACTCAGGCAAAATGCGGTCAAAGGCTGCCGCAAAAATAACGCGGGTGGAAGAGAGGAACACCGTGCCGCACCAGCCGAAGAACCAGGCGCTCATGGAGATTAAAAGCCACATCTGCAAGAGCGGGCTGTCAGTAAGGAAGCTGACCAGCAGAGCCGGGTAGGGATAAGCACCGAAAGGCGAAGTTCCTTCATAATAGGTAAAGTTGGCGGCATTGTAAAAATCCCAGCCGATGACGCGGGCGATCAGTCCCAGCACGATTAAAGCTAAAATGGTAGTGGCAATCAATCCCGCGGCCATGCTCCAGAAGTTGCGCTTGAAGTCGGAAGCGCCGCGCACTTCACCATAAAGGGTGGCGCCCCAGTTGGGCCAGAGGTTGAAGAAAACAACCATCGGTATCAGGGCCAGGCTGGCGCCGACGGCCAGTCTGCTGATCGGGGCGGCCGTGAATCCGCCGTCAGCCGAGGCAGCCAGAACCTGCTGGTAGACGTCGCCTCCCCCGGCAGCATAAAAATTGTTGGCGTAATGGTTGAAGCCGGCAATAAAGTCGGCCCGGTTATTGACCAGCATCATGATGATCATGGTAGCCATCCCGGCCATGCCGATGTAAAAACAGAACTTTTGAATACGGGCATACCAGCTCATGCCCAGGCTGACATAGATAAAAGCCAGCACAATAACAATCAGGGAAGCAACAAAGAAGCCGTTGGTGCTGATAAACCAGCTGGCAGCGTTGTTGAGGCCTTCACTACCGGTCCAGCCGCCGAGCATCCCCAAGATGGGAGCAAAAACATTGAAGGAAAGCATGTTGCCGTAAAGCGGTACCCAGTGCCAGAGAATCCAGGCCCAGCCGGTAATTGAGAGCACGAAGCCGATACCCCCGCCTAAAATCCGGCTCTGCCAGACATAGTCACCGCCGGCCCGCGGCATTACCGCTACCAGCAAGCCGTAAACAAAGACCTCGAATATAATAAAGATTCCTGCAATAACGATGGCAGTTAAAAGGTTCGCTTCCGGGATATAGGGGGCGAAGGCAAAAATATAGAAGCCAAGCGTAACCAGGTTGATAGAGAAGAAAGCGTAGACAAAGCCGTCGAAGACCGACCATGAACGCACCAGGCCACTGGCTTTGCGGACAAACATTCCAGGTTGTGCCATACTTACCTACTTCCTTTCTAGTCTATGACTTTTTTAGGCAAAAAGTTGCCTGTAGATAAGACAGGAGCCTACGGAAGCCATGACAGACTCCCCGGGTTACACCTCCATTCCGGCTTAAGTATGTTTGAGCACCAGAAAATTTACACAACAGTTGGACTATTAAATTTTCTGATTGCATAACCTTTGTAAGATGAGTAGAAATATTGGCAGCCTTTTGTGCATTATGCACAAATTTAACCCCTTCATAGCGACAGGCGGCGGCTAATTGAGGCCAGCAAAAGGGGAAAGGTGTCAAGTTGCTGCAGCTCCAGGCCCAGCAGCTCTTCAATTTTTTGCAGGCGGTAGTTGAGGGAATTACGGTGCAGGTGTAATTTATCGGCAGTTTTTGTTCGAGAGTAGTTGTTTTGCAAGTAAGTTTCCAGGGTTAAAACCAGTTCACCGTCTTTTTCGCGATCGTATTTCAAAAGCGGCTCGAAAATACTTTCAAAAAGGCCCGGGCTGTTTGATCCGCTCAAAAATCGCTTAACCAAAAGGTAAGGCAGCATATCTTTATAGGATAAAGCAAAGTCGTTATTGTAAAGCTTCTTACCTATTTCCATTGTTTCCCAGGCCTCCAGGTAGCTGTTGCTGATTCGCTCAATGTCAGCGCAGAAATCACCACTGGCCATCAATACCGGAATATCTTCCAGGTTAGAGGCCACTGTATCCTTAATTTTTAGCATGATAGTTTTACCGAATTCACTGCCTGGTTCAATACTGCCAGAAGTGGCAGGAGCCTGTACCAGCATAACCAGGCTACCCAGGGCTTCAACTACAACTCCCGGGGTATTTTCTTTTTCCAGGGCATAGCGCAGAATGCGGAGCATTCTTTTTTCAATCAATTCTTTCCCGGGCTTCAAGTCGTGGTCCTTTTCATAAAGCCTGACATTTTCACGGCCGGCCTTGCCGTTGTAAAAAGTAGCCTTGTCAGGCTCGACCAGGATTACGTAGTAACTATCACTGGCATCAAACCCAAACTGGCGAGCCCGTGAGATGATATTTTCGCGATTTTTCAGGTTGCCCAGGAGAAGCTCGTTATAAAAGTCCAGTTCATTTTTCCGTTCAGCTTCCCTGATCGCCATTTCCTTGAGGATATCCAGTGAAATAGCCATCGCCCCAGCCTCTACCGCCACAATTTCACCCTTGTCAAGGTTGTGGTCCAGATCGGGAACGATCAGGACGCCGTAAAAATTGTCACCGGCAACTACGGGGAAAAAGAAGTCAAGGTAATCCCTGTCAGCAGAGCCGTGCTGGTAATAGTCCGGCTTTTTCCCGTATACGAGGGTATTAAGCAGGGCCTGGGGGTAAAATTTGTTCAGCGACACAGGGCCGCTGTTTTTTTGCCATCTTTCGAAAAAGGGGTTGATTGTACCGGCGGCATTAGAGGGAGCGGCCGCATCTAGCAGCATTAAATCGGCATCTGCCATCAAAACCGGCTTTTGCAATAAAGTAGTTAGAGAGGAGAGCAGTTCCTGCACGCCCTTGCCCTTAAGCACAATATTGGTCATCATGCTGTGTACTTCCTGGGCATATTCGAGGGCCTGGACCTGCTTGTCGAGAATGCTGCTCATCACCGGAACGATAACATCGATGTAAGAACAATCCGGCATCTGCAACAGGGGCAGCTTTAACTCGTCTGCTTTTTTTATCAAACGTTCATCTATATAGGAGATGTAGCGCTCGGGTGAAAAAATAATCAGGGCGGCCCCGCCGCAGCGGTGAATATCTTCAAGGATTTGCAGCTGGGCTTCAATATTGTCTTTCAGGGCGTAGAAAGTGGTAGAAAGGAGGGAATCTTTGCGAAACCAGATCGCGGCATCCGGAACATCAATGATATCAACTGCGCGAATCATTTTGTCTAAACCGGCTGAACCGGCCAGAACCTTAGCCTCAACCAGTCCGCCAATCTGCAAAGCGTCTCTGACCGTTATGGCCATCTGGCTAACCCCGTTTGAGAATATCATAGAGCCTGGGAGCAGTTGTGCCGATCAGGATAACAGGAAGTGTCCGAGGGTGCTGATTCGGTTATACTCCAGGTCAAAAAGGTCCTCTAACTTGTAATCAAGAATATTACAAAGGGCGGCGAGGTAAAAGAGGTGTTTACCCAGCTCTTCGGCAATGACTTCCCTGCAGTGCTCGCACATTTTACCCTTTATATGCGAGTCCATTAATTTGCCGCATTCTTTCAGTGAGTCCATGGCCGGGTACTGCTTCTTGTTGGCGTTGATCGTAATACAACCGCAGTCGGTGACAGTTTTGATTACACTGCGGTTCACCCTGGCGGTAGATTCCTGATACTTGGATAAACAATCGAGGATGCTGCGGTGACGGATTAAAACCTCCGACACCATTTCCTGAAACTCACCCACAACCTCGTTGTCTTTCATATTCTTGTCACCTCAGTTTCATGATCGCCCTGTTTACGTAATTATACTTATTAATTTCTCATTGTGTCAACTGCTGCTCCGCAAAATGGTAATAAGTATCTGCCACAGGATGACAGGCATTCCGCAAATAGCTCTTTGAAAACAGGAGAAATGTTAGTTATGGAGGTCCTTTATGACGTTTTTTAATGCAGACCATATATTCGAATATTCTG
>CAZVLE010000115.1:0-21939 GCA_964627855.1 uncultured Syntrophomonadaceae bacterium
CGCTTCATCTTTTAAACCTGCCGGCACTCCTTCACTTTGAACATCCATGGTTAACGCCAGCACGGCTGGGCCCGGGCGCCCTGTTTTCATAGCCATATAGGCTCTTGTCAAAGCATGGGGAAGCTGATTACCCTGGGTAATACAGGCTGAGTATTTTGTCAGCGGCTCCAACACTCTCAGGGAATCGGCAACCCGTTTTCGTTCAATCTCCTGAAGAACCCCTCTGCCGAACATATAAGAGTGGGTCTCACCGATAATCGAGATCATGGCAGTTGAATCAACATAGGCCGTACCCAACCCCACGGCAAGATTAAGAGCGCCGGGGCCGATAGAGGTAAATACCGCTGCCGGATCACCTGTCACCCGGTAATAACCGTCGGCCATGTGAACAGCGCTCTGCTCATGCCGCACCAGGTAAACGGGTAGATTCTCTTTCTCTTCGCGAAACGCATCAACCAGGCCAAGACACCCATGCCCCGGGATTCCGGCAACCCAGGGCACCTTGTTTCTGACCAAACTTTTAGCGACAACCTGTCCTCCCGTAATAACCACAAAAACACCTCCGTAAGACTAAAATCTTTAGCAGCAGGGGTATTGCTAGGATTACATCTAGTTTCGTGTGCCCCAACTTGTGTTGCATATTTTGCAACGGCGTTTTATATATCACAACATAATTTTAACATGCCTAAAAGAATTGTCAACGGCTTTTGAAGTTTTTCAGGCAAATTTAAGGAAACTCAATTTGGGATTAAGTGTGAGTGATCAATTGAACAGAAACAATGAGTATAAAATAAAGAGCTTAATCAATATGGTGAAATCCGACTTCATCGAGATAAATGGTTCCTTCAGAACTGTGAAAAATATAACTGATTTCAGCAATAGCTTCAGGGTTGAAGGAACTGTTAACCTGCTTGAAATCTGCAAGTAAAAACCTATAGGTTGTAAATACTGGTTCCGCTAAAAATTCAGCACTCAAAGGTTTTTTAAACATACGGTAATGTGGTGAGGTTGGCAAAGAAGCGATGTGGCTTAACGGCAAAGCTGCCTCTTCGCCGGCCTGGTCTTTCAGCACAATTGTAAAATCAACAGGCTCAAGGTTAACAGATGCATTTGCCACGGTGAAGTAGAGAGCTTCTACACTCTGAAGCTCTACCATATTTTCAGGGAGGGCCAGGGTGTAAGCAGCCTTTTTCTCACTGTCATAGGGCCAGCCGAGGTGCAGGCTCATCGAGTCGCGCAGGCTCCCTGAGCCAAGTTCAACCGGCTTCTCATTCCAGGTAAGAAGATTCTCACCGAGAGCGCTTCCTCCGGCAACGGTTAGCGTGGTCAGATCCAGGTCCTCTCCGAAGTCGGCTATAACCAGGGCCTCTCCATCACTATACTGAATAAAACAGTAGGTATCCGGGAGCCAGGTCTGACTCCGAAAGGGCTCTGTAAATAGAACCCGGTATTCTTGGCGCCCTTTTAGCGTATCTTCTAAAAAGCTGCTGATAAAAACTTTGGCCACCAATTTCTGTTCTTCCGCCAGCATAATATTGCTGCGATCCAGGAAGAGGCGGGAAAAGGTCTGGTCGATCCGGCCCCAGCGAGTATTAAATTGTCCGTGGTTGGCTCCGTAAATATAAACAGATGCTTTAAAATAGTCACTGCCTGCTGTAAAAGTTACACGGTCATACTGCATCGCTCCCTGAAACGAGCGAACATCGCTATCGGCAGAGCCCTGCAGTACTAAGTAGTTAAGATCGCTCAGCTCCATTTTCTGCCTGCGCGGTTGAAACTGACCGTCTGAAGGGGCAATGGCTATCACTGATTTGATTTTGAAACCGAAGTCGAACTGAATATTTCCATTGCCGGGATGGCAGGGTAAATGATTGAAAGCGGCCGCGATCGCAGCAGCCTCTCCTCCTCTTGAATGGCCGATCAGGGCAATATGATCGGTGTCAACCAGCCCTTCAAAGCGGTGGCCACTGGTTTCATTCCATCTATGCCACAGCGCGAGGTGACGGAGAAGAAGATAAGCGCGGGCGTCATTTTCATTATTCAGCCCGCCCAGCATAGCTTCGATGAAACCGCCTGCGTTTAGAAAGTTTTGATCCAGTGAGGCCACAATGTAACCGTGGCTGGCCAGCAATTCTCCTAAGTAATCATAGCCGGGATCGGAAAAGTCGTCCATCATGTGGTTACCGTGTACGATAAGTACCAGCGGAAAGGGCCCGTCGCCCTCGGGGTACCAGACCCGCGCGTTTAAAGGCACCGTATCGAGACCGAAGCCCCAGTAAGTATTACGCAACCAGAGTACAGGAGCCATCGGTGCGTCAACCATTTTAGATACATCTGCTGTTTCAGTAATGAGGTCAGCGCTTTGGCCATATTCACTGCGACGTTGGTCGTTGCCGCTGCCGTAAGTCATCTGCAGCACCTGATAAGGGCCCGCTTCGGCCGGATGCTTAAACCCAGTTGGGGTTAGCGGTGAGGCGGCAACACTGCCACCCTGATCGGGAACAGTGTAGGGCTGACCGGGCCAGGCAAACCAGATTATCAAAATACACAACCCTAATCCCCCGGCGATAGACAGTATTGCCGAAACCAACCGGGGCCGCCCCTCTTTGTTTGCAGAGATCCAGGTGCCAATGCCGGCCCCAAGCAGGGATGCTGTAAGCACAAAATATACAGCAACGGTTAGAACATTAATGGGTAGCTTAACGGTGGCGATCAACACATTGACCAGTAGAACCAGCGCTCCAAACAAAGCCCAGCGGTAGGTTTGCGGCAAAACCTGTATCCACCCCAGTATTTTCACGATCAGCGATCCCAACAGGAAGGACAAAGCAACTAGCAGCAATGCAAACCCGAGGTTGAATAAACCATTTAAAAAGCTGGATAAGCCTGAGCCAATAAAAATGCTGAAAAACAAAATGACGGAGCAGGCTAAGAGAGACACTGCCGCCCCCTGCCACGCTTTAGGCCCAAGTGTTAAGGTATTCTTTAGTGCTATCCACTTTTTATGCTCACGCAATAGCTGAAACAGGCCTGTTTTTTTAACCATCGCAACCCCCTTGTTCGTCGCCAATGATGAAAAACACCTGTCACAAATTAAGCCGGGTCTATAAATTTCGCTTATTGCAGTTCAAAATCCTTCTCTCTACCATTTGATGGGTATGTTATAATGAATTTGGTTCGATTTACGCTCGCAGAGGATAGAAAATAAATTCATTGAAAAGGAAGATTGAGGCCTGAAAAGAATAAAAGAGCTATTCTATCCCCAAAAACAAATCGTTTATTATGCGGAAAAAGAGACCCGGCAGTTAAGACTAGCCGATTACACCAAGTGGCTCCTAATCCGCATCTTTATCCTGGCAACGCTTCTGGTTCTGATCCTGATTCCTATTGTCAGTTATTTAATGACTACCTTTGAAGGAAGGGATATAACCACAGGCCAGGCTGTTATATTTATCGTGCAGAGCTTGACCACCACTGGTTACGGTGAACTTTTACCCTTCCATTCGTTTCCCATGATCCTCCTCACTATTTTGCTGATGGTTGCTGGCGTTTTTATGATTTTCATGATCGCCGGAACACTGATGGCTTCCCTCGTTGAAAGCCGCCTTGTGCCAAAAGCGCCGACTCAAACCAGGCTAATAGATCACGTGGTCTTTACTGCTTTTAACGAAACGGTTGCCCGCACTATAAACCTTCTTGATCACCATCGCGTTCCTTACGTGGTGGCAGTAGAAGAGCAACCAATGGCCGTTGAACTGATGAAAAAGGGCATCCACGTGATCTGCGCCGATCCAAAGTATGATGAAGGGATCAAAAGCCTAAACATCAAGGCCGCCAAGCTGGTTGTGGCAACCAATGCCGATACTGATAACATTAACATCACCTTAGGCATCTCAACTGCTTACAGCACACCGGTTCTAGCCATGATGGAGAATGAAAAAAGAGCTGAACTGGCCTACGCTGCCGGGGCCAAGCAAGTAGTTACCTTGGAAGAAACCCTTGGCAAACAACTCGTCGACTGGATTTGTGCTGATGCCAGCCCAACTAAATTTTTAGAACTAATCAAGGTTGAAGTATCCCCGGAAATCATCTCTCAACTTAAACCGAGTATTATTCATGTCGGGACAAACAGTGAGCTAAGCGGCGAATCGATCGGCGACTCCAGACTGCGCTCGAAAACAGGTGCTACAGTAGCCGCCGTATGGAATGAAGACGGCACCCTCTCCGCTCCTTTGCCCCAAACCATTATCAATGAATCGACCCTTCTGGTCCTGGGGCCGCATAACAACGTTGACCGCCTTGCTTCTCTAATGGGCGGGCCGGGGCCGGGCGGCCATGTTGTGCTGATCGGAGCCGGCAAGGTTGGACAGGAAGCGGGCAAGAGGCTGAATGAAGCCGGCATTAAGCCTTATGTTGTAGACATTCAGGAACGCCCATTGCTTTTCGACGGCACACTGATTGTGGGCGATGCAACAAAACCGCATGTTCTGCATAAAGTGAGAATTGAAGATGCTGACACCCTGATTGTGACTATCAACGATGACAGCTTGAACATCTTTATCGTTCTGGCTAACAGCTTAATAAACCCTGATGTTGATGTTATGGCCCGGGCTGTTCATGCAGATGCCATCGATCGTCTGCATCAGGCGGGGGCTAATCACGTTCTTTCTGAATCAGTTCTTGGCTTTCAGCTGCTGCAGATCGCGATGGTTGAGATGGGCGTCCTGCCCAAGATGTCAGACTATGTGCTCCGTGAAGTATCATGGTTTTCCGAACCGGTCACCATTGGCGAGCTGACCGCTAAGCATAAAAGCAAATTTAAAATTGTCTGCGTTGTCAAAAACAGCGAAGTTATCGAACCTTCGATCGATTATACCTTGCAAAAAGGCGACAAGCTGGTAGCACTTGGCCACCCCGATTACTTGAGCACACTGAACGGAACTAAACATCTGCAAACATAGTCATTAACTCTACACGCAGAAGATAGGTTTTTGTTATAATCACTGCATAGAAATAGCAGGCGCTCCCTTTAAACCGAAAAGTCCCTAAGTAAGAATCTCTTTAAAGCTTTGTAGAGCGGAACAACCTGATGGTTTTGATCAAACTAAGCGCCATATTTCGGAAGGTCGGAAAAAGTCTTGACCAGAACCAGTAAAAAATAGGCGAAATTATAAGGTCTTTTTCCCCGATAAAAGCAAGGTATTGCCCCCCAAAACTTTTTTTGAAATGGTAGATACCATAAAGTGGGTGGTCTTCAGCAGGTTGGTCCGGCACCCCATAAAAATCAAACCACTTCGCGCCTTTACCGTGTGCCCATTTTATTCTTTCCCATATCATTGCATGATAGGCATAAAGATTTTTATGCAGGTCGGCCTGACAACCGTAAGCGGCCCAAGCCTTGTCGCCAAAAGCAAAGGTTATCCCCGCTGTAATCGGTTCATCTCCATATAAACCAATGGTGAGATCAATAGCCTCTCTTTGGGAGAGGATTCGGAAAACCTTTTGATAGTAGGATAGATTACGGGCCACAAAATTAGCCCGTTCTCCGGTTTTCAGCATCATTTCCGTGAACGTTTTTAATCCTTCCTCACCGGGATGAACAAATCTAAGCCCTTTTTTTTCCCCATAGCGGATTTTATATCGAATTTTTTTCGGAAATAAGTTCATAACCTCTTCCAGGTCTTGCTCAATATTTAGACGAAATGTATAACGGGGCTGCAGACCGCCAAAATCGTGGTTGCCAGTGGCAGAAACAAAGCCAGCCTGCTTAAGGGTCTTCTGGAGTTCTGCTTCTCTTTCAGGCAGGCAAGGGTCAATTTTTACCAATATTGCCCGATGGGAGCGGGCCAGTTGCTGAAGGTGGGTCATAAATAATAAAACAAACCCCTGATTATTCCAATCGCAAAATACAGGTCCTCGGGGCAGATAGAAAAAGGTTTTTCTTAAGATAGGGATTTTTCTTTTCAGAACCGTAGCAGCGGCAACTATCCGACCCTTTTCATCTTCCATTATTACCCTGATCGGCTCCCATGCCGGTTTTTTTATCTCACCCCATAAATATGATTGAAAAATATGTCCGTTGGGATTGCTCTGTATAAAATCATCGAACCGCCCGGCATCTTCTGCGGTTATCAACTTCAGAAACAACGCGACCCCTCCCTGTTTATCAGATTCTCTCTTTATTTCATCATCATCATCCGGTCAGATCAGCATCGAACCGGAACCGATTAGGATCAACTGTCCAACAAAGCAGCTTCCGCTTCTTTTATAGCCTGTTGAGCAATCTTTTTTTCAAAAAATGGAACTTTTCGATCTCCAATCATCTGATAATACTCGGTTGATTTTCCAGCCAGCAATATTGTATCCCCGGGTTGGTGATTTTTGATCAGATAATGGATAGCTTGTTCCCTATCAATAATTGTCATGTGGTTTTTGTGGTGTTTTTCCACGCCAGTAATAATCTCTCTGCAGATAGCCGAGGGGTCTTCGTTTACAGGGTTATCGGAGGTGAGCATGATAAAATCACAGTGTCTACCAGCGACTTCGCCCATCTTTGCTCTTCTGGCCCGATCTCTTTCCCCCTGGCCTCCAAACATGACAACCTTTCTGCCTGTTGCAAACTGCTCGATTGTTTCCATAACTTTTTCCAGTCCGTCCGGGGTATGAGCAAAATCGACTATAACCGTACAGTCCAGTTTAGTTTCTATAAACTCAAACCTGCCTTCCACTCCCCTGTTTTGTTCCAAAGCAGATATGGAGCCAGTAATTTCAAATCCCGCTCTTGCTGCCGCAGCGATTGCTGCCACATTATTGTATACATTAAAAGTTCCAGGAGTTCTTAAATTGATCCGGTAAGAGCAGCCGGCTGTGAGTAGGTTAAAAACAGAGCCCGTCCGATCGGTCCTGATGTCTTTGATAACATAGTCGCTTGCTTTATCTGATGAGTAGCTGATTACATTTAACCCATCTGAGGTTAGTTCTTTGTATAGTCTGGCCCCGTAGTGGTCATCGGTATTAATTATACAGCCTTCACATTGATAAAAGAATTTTTTTTTAGCCTGGTAGTAGTTTTCCATGGTTTTATGAAGGATTAGATGGTCTTCGGTAAGGTTGGTAAAAATGCCGGTCAGATATTTTAGTTTTTTAACCCTGAATAGTTCCGTGGCATGAGAGGATACCTCCATTAGACAGTGGGTTATATTCCTCTTTTTCATCTCGTTGATCAGATCATGCAGATCAGGCGCTTCCGGAGTAGTATTTTCGAGAGGTTGTTTCCTATTACCGATCAAAACACCCATGGAACCAATGACCCCGGATTCTACCCGGTAGTGGTCAAAAATTTTCTTAAGCAGATAAGTTATACTGGTTTTACCGTTGGTTCCGGTTACCCCGGTGAGGCTAATGTTTTCGTTCGGATTTTTTAGCAGATAGGAGATATCAGCCATTGTCGATCTGCTATTGTTAACCAAAATTGTCGATACCCCTTCTTCGGGATCAGCCAGTCTTTCGCACAAGAACACTTTGCAGCCATTTCTTTTCGCTTCGTTGATAAATAGATGACCGTCCTGCTTAAAACCTCTGATAGCGGCAAAAATTGTATAGGCGTCCGCCTTTTTAGAGTTATATGTAATATTGCTTACTTCATAGCTGGGATCACCCGAAAAATTCAGGTAATCAATTTGAGTTAAGAGTTCCTCAATCTTCATCCTGTTCATAATCCTTACTTACCGTCTGCCGTTTAGGGCTCTCAAGATCAGGGCACGCCTGTCCGGGTGATCATAACACGGTTTTCACCTGCAGGGCAAGCACATCCTTTCCGACCCGAATGATTATGTTGGCCGTTCATCAGATATTTGGACAATGAAATAGCCACCCCCAAATCGTCGAATCTTCTAATTATCAAATACGCGAAAAGCTGGAGGCAACCGGGAAGTAATGAAAATTATGATTGATGCCGATGCTTGTCCATAACAAGTGCTCAATATTTGCCATAGTTGATGTGTTCGATGCCCTGATCAGCGATCGTCCTTACCGCAAGGCCTGGAGCAGAGAAAAAGCGCTTGACCATATTGCACAAGAAAGCGGCAAGCATTTTGATCCGCAAATTGTTGATATCTTCTTCAAATTGATAAACGAAAAAACTCTTTAAATCTAAATGCATTGCCGATTATAAAGCCTGGAGAATTGCCAGAACCCCGATAATAATCAGGTAGATACCGATTAAATAATTAAGTATCTTAGGGAAAATCATTACTATGATGCCAAAGATAACAGTGATTATCCCTATTGTTAAATCATTCACCTGTAACATCGGATCAAACCTCCTTCCTTTGCATATTTGATTTTTAAGCATGTCGGATTCTGCATCTCAACTAAAATCTTAACAGCTTTCAATTATCAATACGAAGCCAACTTCAGTTTAAAAAGCCTAATGATCAGTAGCATTTAAAATTTTAATCTTCTGCCTTGAAGTAACTGCACTACAACTACAATCAGCGCAATTACCAAAAGGATATGCACTAACCCACCACCAGTAGCAGTAAGAAAACCAAGAAGCCATAAAACCACGAGGATAACAACGATTGTCCACAACATACTATTTCACCCTATCTTTCTTCTTGTTTTTAATAAATCTACGTAGAAAAACCAACACCGCGTACTTGGTAATAATAATGATCCTGTCTTACTATTGTTCAATTGTTTCCGATTTATCATACTTCGTGTATTCGGTGCTTTCAAAACGGTTACCCCTACTCGGTGTAATTAGCTTCAGAACAACCCAGGAGATCAGGGCGATAACCACCATCGCAATCAAGGTTGCAGGTTCAAAAGCAACTGAAGTCTGTGTACCGTCGATCGTAGCCGTGGAAAATATGCCTTCGAAGATCCCCACAAAGGGCTTCGTAAAAGCATAGATAAAACGCACAAAGCCATTATCCGGATTTGCTCCAAACAGTCTAAAAATAAAGCGAAACGCCAGTACCGCCAAGATTACACTGGAAACGGTATAAATAATGCGCTGGACTAAATTACTGTTCTGTCTGATCTTATGGGTTTCTGTTTCTTTGATCATTTGCTCAGCCATGATAGCTCATCCTCCTTTCTTATCTATGATTGAAGGTTATTAAAAAGAGCACTTTGCGGCAAATTCACCCTGCTCCCGTCAATCCATGTTTTTTGAATCATCAGTAAGGGTAAATGAATAGGCCAACATCCCGAGAACCCAAATGATCAAGAGCATGCTTACAATTGATCCAAACATTTATTATCACCCTGCCTTTTTCTTTTACGAAAATTCCATTTTTTCCTTAGTGGGTACATAATATTTGGCAAAGTGCTTAGAAAGCTATTAGCAAAGTTCGCATTTTAAAGCGATGGCGTTTCGTTTCTTATTGCCGCTATTCATCTTTTATCTGGTTGGTTGAAAAAAGACGTGCAAGGATTAGTTGCTATTGCGCAGTATAACAGGACGTGGGTCGGGAAGTAAAAATGTTAACTAGCGGGGTCCCTGGGAAACCACCAGGTGGATCTCCAGGTTTTTAAATACAGTCGTACCGGCCGCAGGCGATTGTCCGATCACCACATTCTCCGGCACCTCATTGCTATATTGCTTGCTGACCATACCAACGCTGAGATTTGCCCAGGTAAGGCGCATCTCTGCCACCGGAAGTAACAATCCTCCCACGTCAGGAACAATGGACGTTGCCGGATCTTGCTGACTGAAAGAGCCGAACCCCCCGAACACACCTTCGTCTGGAGGCAATTCCTCGGCATCTTCAGGTTTCCTACCCGCGCCTCCCCTGCCCGACCAGCGGTGATCAGTGGTGATAAAAGGCGGGCGAACATAGGTATCGCCTACATGCATATCGCAAGCCGCGGTGGGTGCCTGGCTGGCAATAAAATAATCGCTGATGACAGTACCGGCTGCACTGCAGTCGCTGGTTGGCCTCAAGCCGGATTTGTCGCAAACCGATAGCCTGATAATTCCTTCCGGTTGTTCGAATTCTATAATTTCCAGGGTTTCAAATACTTCCAGGAATACTTCTCTTAGAAACTTGGTCGAGTATCGCCAACCTTGTTCAATACCGCCCATCCGCGGTTCATCATAACCCATCCAGAATGAGGCAACCAGGTTGGGAGTATAAGCAACAAGGTAAACGTCTCTCCAATCATTAGTAGTACCGGTTTTAGCAGCTACCTGCCGATCGATCCTCAGATCCCGGGCGATATAGTCGGTTACAAATTCCTGCAGGATGTCATTGACCAGGAATGCTGACTGAGGGCTTAAGATTCGTTTCGGATCAGCCTCGAATTCGTATAATAGATTACCCTGCCGGTCAATTATTTTTTCTACGGTATGCAGATTAACTTTCAGGCCCTGGTTGGCTAAAACACTGTAAGCCTGGGCCATATCAACGGCACTCACTCCCAAATGTAAACCGCCAAGGGTAAGGCTTAAATTATCTACCTCTTCCGAGGTTATGGTTGAAATACCCATTTTTTCTGCGTATGCAACACCTATCCGGGCGCCAAGCGCTTCAAAAGCGCGAACCGCCGGTAGGTTATAAGAATAGATTAGCGCTCGCCTGGCCGTAATCATCCCCCGGAACTGGTAATCATAGTTTTCAGGAAACCAGTTTCCCAGCGGCCCGATATAAGGAGCATCATCTAATGTTGAGCCGGCTCCGGCCAGGGTTCCTTCTTCAAAAGCAGGGCCATAAGTAATAATTGGCTTGATAGCCGAACCAGGTTGGCGCAGGCTGATAAAGCGCAACACCTCATCTGCTCCTTTGCGGTATTCACGACCCCCGCCCAGTGCTTTTATCTGGCCGGTAACCGGATCAGCGATGACTATTGCAGCCTGGGGCTGCGCTATACCACTTTCTTCGTCGACAAGTTCCTCCAGCTGGCTTCCTGACAGGTCTTCATCCGGAGGCAGTTTAGAAATCGCCTCCCTGATCTTTTTGATATCGACATAAATCGTAGTTGGATAAAGATCGGTCTGCCCCAAAACTTTCTCCACATGGCTTTGAATGGAGGGCTCCAAGCTGGTATAGACACGCAAACCACCGTTATAAATGGTCCGGTACGCTTCCTCCCGGGTACCGATAGTAGGGATTGAAGTTAGAATCTTGATCAACTCGTTATGGACCACATAATCGATAAAGTAGGGATATGGATATTCGGTGCTGCGCAGCTCAACGTAATGGAGGCCCTGTTTGATTATTTGTTCATACTGGGTTTCGGAGACAAATTCAAGCCTGACCATACTAGCAAGCACGTTCTGCATACGCTCTTCAGCAGCAGCTTTGTTGTCAATCGGGTTATAGTAATTGGGCGAACTTACCGCGCCGGCCAACATCGCACCCTCTGCTACGCTTAATTCTGATACACTTTTCCCGAAGTAGGTTTGAGCAGCAGCTTCAATCCCATAAGCGGTATTGCCGAAGTAGATTCGGTTTAGATACAGCTCCATGATCTCTTCCTTGCTGTAGACTTTCTCGAGCTGGATAGCCAGCCAGATCTCCTGAATTTTACGCTTATAGCTGGTTTCAGTGGTTAGAAAAGCATTCTGGGCCAGCTGCTGGCTTATGGTGCTTGCGCCCTGCACAATATAACCGGCCTTCAAATTGATGTAGGCTGCCCGGATACTGCCGGTAATATCAAAACCAAAATGCTGGTAGAAGCGCTCGTCTTCGATGGCGATAAAGGCCTGTTGAACATGCTCAGGCACTTCTTCCAGGCTAACCATAACACGGTGTTGATCGCCATGCAGAGGAGTGATTTCATTACCGTTGATGTCATAAATATATGATGTCTGGCTGGTTTCTAAGCGAGACGGATCGAGGGGCGGAGCTTCATTAATAAAAGTAAAAAGCACAGTTGCCGTGGCGCCACCGGTGATCAGAAATAACAGTAGAACGATCAGGATGATTATTTTTACGATGCGGCGTTTTTGGGGAGGCCGTTTGTCGGTTAACGGGCTTTGACTGCTATTAGTATTTAATTCCTGCTCTTTATTTTTAGTCATTTTCCGAAGCCTCTTTAAACAAAATGAAAGTAGCCAATTTTTATAATTTGCTAAATTGCCATTATAATGATAGCACAAAGAAAGGCGGCATGGCAATTACTTTAGTCGTTAATGATTTTGTTGCTGGATCATCGATTATTTGGCTAATGAAGGAGCCTCCCCTAAATCGTCGAACTTTCTAAGTATCAAATACGCTAAAAAAAATGGAGTAAGCCTGGAAATTATGAAAATTATCATTGATGCCGATGCTTGTCCAAAAGCAGCGCTCAATATTTGCCGTGAGCTAGGCCATCGTTACGGTGTTGCCGTATGGACGGTGGCCAGTTTTAACCATAATATTGAGTCCGACCATCACACTATTGTCGGCAGTGATTCCCAGGAAGCTGATTTGAAAGTAATCAACCTGGCTGAAAATGGGGATATTGCCGTTACGCAAGACTGGGGGCTGGCGGCGATGCTTATTGGCAAAAAGGTCAGATCACTTAGCCCAATCGGCAAAGAGTACCGACCGGAAAACATTGATTTCATGCTTGAGGAAAGGGAAGCCAAGGCTAAATTTCGTCGTAGCGGTGGACGGACAAAGGGACCTAAGAAACGCACTGAAGAGGATGATCTTAATTTTTCAAGGAATCTTGAGCTAATGATCCGCGAGGAGCTCTCTGATCAGCCAGATTTAATTTAAGCACATTTGCCATAGATTACAGGAATGCTTTTCATGTCAAGCGCCTCTTGATCAGTCACGTCTTTCTTCTGCATTCTGAGTCTATGCCTGTTGGCCTGAAATAATCAGCTGTCCATGTTTCTTTCACAGGGTAGAGATTCTGCTAAAGGTGACCAGGGGTAGTACCTTTCTCAGGCTGCTCATTAACCAGCAGGGTAAATACATCAGGTCGGGCGTAATGGCCACATACATCGAAATCAAACCGGGCCTCAATCACCGCAGTCAGATCAAGGTCGGCCACCAGAATATCTTCCTTATCCCAGACCGGTCCGGCCAGGTAGTTGCCGAGCGGGTCAATGATGGCGCTGCCTCCCCTGCTCATAATTTCCGGTTGATCGGCAAGATCTGGATAGCAGGCAAGATCTGTCGGGTAGAAAGATTTCTTTACAAACTGGTTGGAGGAGAGCACAAAACTGCGCGATTCCAGCGCGATATGCTGGATAGTCGACTGCCAGCCGGGCCGCTGATCGGCAGTGGGAGTCAGGTATATTGACGGGTTATGCCTATAGATTGCGGCACGGGCCAGGGGCATGTAATTTTCCCAGCAGATCAAGCCGCTAACAACGCCGTAAGGGGTATTGATGTACGACAACGTGCTGCCGTCACCCTCGGCCCAGATTAAACGCTCGCTGGCTGTTGGTTTTAACTTGCGGTGCCTGGCTAAAAGCGCGCCGTCCGGGCTGAAATAGAACAGGCTGCAGTAGAGGGAGCCAGCCTCTTTTTCAATGACCCCGATGGCCAGGTATGCCTTGTTTTTTTCGGCGATTTTTTTCAGGGTATCAACTTCGGGACCGCAGGTAGAAATTGAGTTCTCGTAGTAGCGGGCCCAATCTTTGCGGCCTTCAGGTGTGCGGCTGCCGACTACGGCGCCGAAAGAGAGGCCCCTTGGGTAGCAGGGTATAAATGCCTCAGGGAACAGCATCAACTCTGCACCTTCCCTGGAAGCTCTGCCGGCAAGTTTTTCTACCTTAACCAGGGTATTCTCTTTATCCATGATCACCGGGGAATCCTGGATCACAGCAACCCGCAGCTTTTTCTTATTATGAGTCACAGTAAGGCTCCTTTCGTTTCCATGCCAGCCAGATTATTTTACCCCAGGCAGAAATTGTGGTCTTGAGAAAGGCTTTTGCATCAGGTATTCGTAAAATCACGCCGATAATCCTGCCGGGAAAAGAAAGCGAAACGGAATTACACAAAACAATATCAGCAGGATTGTTCCTTGAGTTTCTAAAAATGTCTTCTACTTCTGAAATTTGATGTATATTAAAAATAGGAATAATCAGTCGGTCCGTTTAGAAAGAGCCGTAAGGAGGCATATTACGATATGAGTAATGACTATTCAAAGTTAAAGCGTCCCGAGCATGCGCTCCCGGGCTTTGTTAAACAAGCCCTTAAAAAGCGGGGGCTTCTTGATGCATATCAAAAACGACCAGACTACCAGCAAAATGACTATATCGGTTGGATAAATGAAATAAAACATCCGGAGATCAAACAATCGCGGCTTGACCAAATGCTTGATGAGCTTGAAAAGGGTGGTGTCTTCATGGGCACGGACTACCCTTCCCCCTAAAAAACCGCCCCTCTTTTAACTATTCGACACAAGAGAACGTAACACAAGGGGACAGGCCAAACCATCCAGTTGAGTTATGCTCGGCCTAATCCGGACTAAACACATTTACCATCATCTACGCTACCCTGCTTTATGATCCCCAAGCAAAGCTTCGACTTCAGAAAAGTTTTCATACAGCGAGCAGGCCAGGCGGTCTCGGACCAGTAGATCAGGCCGAGATCTAAAATCCCAGCCGGGTAGGAAAATTACTTGACAGAATAACTAATGTTATTTAGAATAACATTAGTTATATTATATAACATACGTTATAGAAGAAGGTGACTGCTTTTGAAACAGCCCAGCGTTTATTCAAGAGAACAGATCATTGCTGCAGCCCTTGAGTTGGTCCGTGAAGACGGATGGAAAAAGGTGACTACCCGTGCTATCGCCAAAAAACTGGGATCATCAACCATGCCAATTTATTCGCATGTCCGCTCAGTTGAGGAATTGGAAAATGAGATTCGTTTGAAAGCGCGGCAATTATTAAAAGCATATCAGCGAAAAAAATATACTGAACATGTGCTTTTAAACCTTGCCTTTGGGTATGTTGCCTTTGCCAGGGATGAAAATAAGCTGTTTCGGTTTCTCTACCTGGAAAGCCCAAGCCAACTGGATCTGGAGAATAGATCAGGAATGAAGGAATCATTTCTCGCAGAATTTGGTGAAGACACTGAAGAAGGCATCGCCCTGAAAGAATTAAAAGTCTCAGGTCAGGAAGCAGTGATCCGGTATACCTGGATTTTTACTCACGGATTGGCAATGATAGTTAATGCAGAGACAATTAAAAACGATTCAGATCAGTCGATCATGCAGTTACTGATGAATGCTGGGGAAGCATTTTATACCTGGGGTATACAACAAGAAGAAGGAGGAGGAGGAAATAGTGATGAATCAATTAGCTAAAAAGAGTTTTTGGCCATATGCAGCTCGTTTTACCTTACTTTTTATGCTGCTTTACTTTGCCGTGGGCTTGATTTTTCTGTTTATGCAAAATATAATGCCGACTGAAAGCAGAGTAGCACTTGAGTTTTTCAAACCCTACAACATAACGATAACTGAACCTATAACGCAAATGCTGCGTGGTTTTTTTATAGCCTTGGTGTTATATCCTTTCTATGATTTGATCGTAAAAGGGAACCGCGGTTTTGCTGTCCTGATTTGCGCGCTGTGGGGAATTGCCCTGCTGGGCAACCTTGAACCAAAGCCGGGCAGCATTGAAGGAATGATTTACACTCACACTACTCTGATTGAACACACCTTAGTTCTGGTAGCAGGTCTGATCCAGGCCATGTTTATATCAGCTCTGTTCCTATGCTGGGAAAGAAAAAGCATCGGGTTTACAGAAAAAATTGACTACCACTACAGCGGATTGCTCTCAGAGACAGCTACGCCTAAATGGCTGCGGGGCTATACTTTAAGGTATACCTTGTTTCATCTATTAATCTATATCTTGATCGGTTCGCTCTTTTATGAAATATCAGGCTACGAAGAAGCTCTGGCAACGATGGAGGCTTTTGCCCTATGGCGAGACTTAGAAAGTGTAGGCATGGTAGCAGCAGTTTTCTTTGGCCAAATTTTTAGAGGCGCAATCTTGGCCCTGCTGATCTATCCATTCTACACTACTTATATGAAAGATAAGTTTGGTTGGTTAAAGCTTTTCGGTTTGTTATTCGGCCTAAAAGTTATACCCGCCATGTTTGCCGTGCCTGAATCAATAATGGTTATGCTGCAGGAAGCAGCGGTAGGGCTCCCGGAAATAATCGCTCAAACTTTTATTTTTGCTCTTCTATTCTATGCGTGGGAAAAAAGAAAACAGCGAAAAACAGACCCGACTGCAGCCTTTAATAAAGCTTAAAACTATATTTTCGTTTTTAAGCTGTTGTTTCTACCGCCCCCATTATTATCAACTTTCTCCGTTGCCTTAAGAAATACTAATCCGGAGATTAAAACAAATAAGGCATAATAGGCGAACAAAGAGTTATTAGACATGGGAACATATAAACCGATCGCTGAAACAGAGTTTATGGCGGCGTGGAATAGAACACAAAGCAGTATACTATCTGTTTTTGCATAGAGCCAGGTTAAAAATGCACTGTAGCCAATCCCGGCCAGGATAAAAAAGATAATAGAGTTGCCGTATTGGGCCGTCCCGACCACATAAAAAAGGGGCAAGTGCCAGACGCCCCAGAGCAAGCCGAGCCCTAAGTTCATATTGAACAAACTCATTTTGCCTTTCATCTCGTGTTGAAATATACCGCGCCAGCCAAACTCTTCAAGGCCACCAAAAATAATGGCGCCAATGAAAGCCGGTATGAATAGAACCAGATTTTTTATACTCAGGTCAAGCAGCTGCTGGTTGTTAAAGATATATATAATAATCAGGCCGGTCAGGCCGAGCAGCAACGGAACACCAATCGCATAAAGGTAATAATGGGAGGGATACCGGTAATTAAATACTCTTGTGTTAAATTCACTGACTGAACCGGCCTCTTTTGTTTTTAAAACCGCAAAATATGCACCAATTGTCGGAGCAGTTCCGCCAATGATGAAGATAGCTAAGCCCAAACCGCTTTCGATAGTTACTGCTCCAGACTGGGTAAGGTACGAAAGCAGCCACCAAAATAACCAGGTTACCGTCATAGTAAAAATTACGTAAATCTTATTTCTTCTTGTAAGGATCTCAACCACTCCTTATACTGAGTTTCCTTGGCTAACGACTGAATGAAAGCTTAACATTTCTATCTTCGTATTCTAATAAACCTCACGCCGACTTGATTATTTTTAATATAGCCTTATAAGCTGCACTATGTCCAAAGCCACTTGCCTGATTTATAGTTCCGGTAAAATATAAGTCATTCTCTGGATTATAAAAAGCAAACGCTCCTGTTTGACCCCAAAACCCAAGAATTTCCCCAATAGGTTTAAATGGAGAAAATAATCTCGGTGCCCACAGCTTCTCTAAACCCAGCCCAAAGTAGAATTGCCCCGGAAAGTAAATCATATTCCAATCTTTTTTTAGTTCACTAATGGTTTCTTCAGTGAAAAAGAAACCATTAAAAAAGGCTTTTAAAAAAACCATCTTTTCTTTAGCCGTGGAAACAATTCCACCTTCAGCAGTAACCGATGCCATATATTTTGGTGCGTGGACCTCCTGGGATTTAAAATAAAACGGCACTGGCGTAGTATCGTTTACATCATGGTAAGCATAAGTATCCCTTAGATTGAGTGGTTGAAACAAATATTCTTTAAAAACATCTCCGATCCATTTACTGGTTACCTTTTCAATAATGCCGCCTAATAATTGATAATTAGTATCGGAATAGTAAACCTTGCCCTTCTGGCCCGGCTTAAATTTAGGCTTTAGCGTCTTAGCTCTTTGGATTGCTTTGTCTAATAACCAGGGTTGATCATTGCCTTGAATTAAACCCGTGGCCGCTTCCCCCTTGGGCTGATCATAATAAAAATAATCGGGTATACCAGAGGTATTGCTTAACAAGTGAGCAATAGTGATCTCTTTTGTATAATCTACACCGGCTAAGACGTGGATGCCGTTAATCAGTTCCTCAGGAAAATATTTGTAGATTTTATCTGAAAACGCTAACCTATTCTCTGCCCTGAGCATCAACAAAACAGCTGTAACGTATAGCTTTGTAACACTAGCGATAAAATATCTGTCATCAGCATTGATGTTTCCCACCCCTCCTGCCCAGTAAATTGAGGAGTCTCCCTTCTCGACACAGAGAACAGCACCAAAAACGCTCTTATTCTTCAACATTCCTTGCGCTACCTTTTCGAAAAAAGATTCATTAAATTCAATGCTCATAATAAATACCTCCCTATTCATTACGATATAACATAATCCTTTTTTACTTTCCTGCAAAGCCGCATGATTGTATCTTTGCCGGTTATCAGCGCAACTGGCAGCCCTCCGGGAGGCTGTAACCACTGGCCACTTAAAACAAGATTATCAAGCCCCCTGATTTGGCCATTATGGGCTAGCTGCTTACCTTTCAGGGTAGGCCAAAAAGCCATGAAAGCACCGCGGTAAGCATTACAGTAACGGTTATAGGTTTGCGGGCTGGCCACATCAAGCAGCTTGAGTTTACCTGCCATCTCTGGAAAACGTGTTTCCATGGCCCTGATCACTTCTTGCCCGATGCGGATCTTTTCTTTATTATAAGCTTCCCTGTCCTGAACCAACTCCTCCCACTTCTCCAGCTCCGGCTGAAACTGGTTAATGGCAAAGGTAACAGCAGTATGACCTTCCGGGGCAAAATCCGGTTCGTAACCGTAATGAGTCATTTGCAAATACTCTATCGGCTTGCGGTTCTGGTTTATCGCCAATGCATTAACAGGGAATTTAAGGGTTCGGGGAATATCCTGCATCCTACCCTCGTAACCAATCCCTACATAAATGTTTGAAGCAAGGGGATAAGTCTCCGGTTCGTTGAATCTCTTTTGAAATTCAGGGTCGGGGTACTTTCCCTTAAGCAGTTTTTCATAAAGGACATTAGCATCGCAGGCTGCAATAAAGTGATCGGCCTCAAAAGTTTTGCCGTTTTTACAGATTACCCTTTGCACCGAATCTTTATCGATCTCCAGCTCTACTGCTTCACAGGAAGTCTCAATCTTTCCGCCCAGGGATAGATATTTTTCTTCCATCCGCCTGGCCAGAGCCCTTGAGCCCCCAATGGGAATAGAAGACTGGCCTCCGGTAAAGGTTCCGAGTGGAAAGATTATTGATACTGCGCTGTAGTCTCCTTCAGGCATAAACGAGTCAAGGGCTGCTTTAAGCGCCGGGTGCTTGAACTTACCGGCCAGATCCTGCACACTGAGTTTACTGTATTTCTGCATGATCGGACCGACATCTTTCATGGAAAACATATATTTTACCTTTTCAATCAGGCTCATCATATCCAGCGGCTTCCCGACAGGGAGATTAAAAACATGAAGTTTTCCGATATCACCGCAAAACTCTTCAATTGCTTCTTTATCCTCTGGTGATATCTCCATCCAGCTCAACTTAAACCGGTCAAGATCACGGTAAAAGTGGACTGTCACCCCTCCATGTTCAACAGCCATAAAACTTTCAGGTTCATAAATTTCCACTCCATCAAGGGCGCCGACGTTATCCCATAATTCCCGGATTGGTGTTCCTTCTTTCGTCCCCACCAGCCAGTGAATGCAGCCATCAATATGATAGCCCAAACGATCCCATCCGGTGCATTCTCCGCCTGAGATTTGATGCTTTTCAAGGATTGTGCTTTCAAAACCATTTTTTTGGGCAAATATGCCTGCACTTAACCCGGCAATGCCCCCGCCAATAATGACAATTTTTTTCATTACTTATCTCCCTTTCTATTAATCTGCTCTGCCAGCAGTAATTGTTCTCCAGTTTCGATCAACAGTTTTTCAGACTCCTCTTCATCTAGCCACGATGGAAGATGTCCATTAGCTAACATCGCCGAAAGTCCAAGCTGAAAGATCCGCATCTTTAAAAACAGCCTCCTGCGTTCTTCCATGGTCCATTCTTTCATCACTTCATTGTTTTTAAGGGCATCGACCATGGCCTTCTCAGTTTCTTCATATGATGCCATATACGGATTGGGCTTTAAAACCAGATCTCTGAACAAAACCGGATAATCACGAGCGAAAGCCAGGCTGGCTTTCCCGATGTTTTCAAAGAGGTTTTGCCCTTTTTGCTTTGCCATAAACTCTTCCGACAGGGCAAATACCCGCTGGACCACAGCCTGGGTCAGCTCCGTAACAGTTTTAAAATTAACGTAGATTGGCGCAACTGATGAGCTGAGGCGACTGGCCACGCTACGGGCTGTTATTTTTGAAAACCCCTCTTCTCTGGCAATCTCGAAAGCCGCTTCAACAATTTCTTCCCTGGTGAACTTATTTTTTGGCGGCAATATCAAATCTCCTTTATATTACTTTTGTTATCTAACATTTGTTATATAATAAGACGCAGATTAACTCCTGTCAAGGGGTTATTTATTTAATTTTGGGGAAGATCCAAATTTGCTTTACTGCTGAGAGTAATTTATTCCTATAATAAAGGAACGACCGACAAATTGTCGGCAGCAATAATGGGATATATTTTTTTGATGACGAATCAAAACAGATATATAATATCCTGATAGACTTCATTCTTTTGTCTGATTCTTTCACAATCCCGCTCGTATTATAAAGCGGTTAAGTATCCAATTTGCTGAAATGATCTTGCTTTGGGGTGGTAAAGAGTTTTATTGAGGTAATAACCATCCAGAGCTGTAGAAAGCCAATATTTATTCTTTCAATAAGCCCAAAATAGGGCAACTTGTTGACGAAGAAAAACGCGGTGGTGCCCCCGGCAATCAAGATAAGAACTCCGGTAATAATTGAATATATTCCGTAACGCTTAAAGCCTTTTATCCTTATCGTGCCCAGGCCAACTAAAATTGGCGAAGCTATCGTTAAGGGGATAATAAGCCCTGTAATAACCAGATGCATCACTCCTGTAAAAGTAACAGATGCGCCTGGTAAGTCCTGAGGAAAAAGACCGTAGGTAATCGAAACAACATGCATTGCCAGGAAAAGAAACATACCGATTACAGCTATTTTGGGCGCAAAGGTCCTGATATATAAATAAGCACTAATCGAAAATATTATTGAAAATAACCCATATATGAACGTAATAACATTCAACAAACCTCTATCTGGCGCACCGGTGGCAGTTAAATCACTTATCGGTTGCATTAAATGACTATAATCCTCCCAGAGAATACCGCCCAGCACAACATGAATCAAATATATCAGTGCTCCTAGTGCGCCAAAAATGGTTAATTTCTTTACCATCAAAGATTAGCCTCCCGTTTTGAATAATTCAAAATGCCTTGGTAGTTATGCATCGAATCTACTTTTTTTGTCTTTCGTAGCATGGTACGTTGGCGTTCCAATATTATCACAAAACCTTCGAGATAATTTTAGCTGGAACCAAAAAATACTGCCTTTATCAACTTCCGATTCAACTCCATATTCACCATCATGCAGATCAATGATTTTCTTCACAATAGAAAGCCCAAGCCCGGAGCCTATTGCAGATCTTTTATGTTTTTTATCAACTTTGTAGTAGCGCTCCCATATATCAGGTAAATCACTCTGGCTAATGCCTTCTCCAAGGTCAATCACCTCTATCCTCACCATATTTCCTCTAATGCTTTGACGCACAGTTACCGTCTTATCTTCGCCGCTGAAGGTGATGGCATTGAGCAATAAGTTGTAAAAAGCCTGAGTAATTTTTACCTCATCAGCCGATAAAAATACATCTTCGTCATATCTAAAATCCAGCCGGTAACCCTCGAATTTAACAAGCTCTCTCACTCGGTCAACCGTTTTTCGTAAACTATCAGTCAGATTATAATTCTTCTTGCTTAGTTCTGCTGTTCCGGTTTCTAGCATAGAAATACTAAGCATATCATTCACAAGAGAAGTCAAACGCTGTGTTTCATCCATAATAATTCTGCTATGTTCTGATGTGGCTTCGTTAGGAAAATCATGCATCATTTCGGCGTAGCTGTATATGAAGGCCAG
>CAZVLE010000116.1:0-4826 GCA_964627855.1 uncultured Syntrophomonadaceae bacterium
CTGCTCGATCAACCGTACAAATGCCCCGAATTTGTTCGTGACCCCGGACTTAGCAAAAAGGCTTTCGCGAACACTCCAGCCGGCTGGGGCGGAGTGCTGGTTCCCCTTCATAGTAACGAGAAAAGAATCGGTGTGATTGTTGTCGCCTTGGCGCTGCCGCGTGAAGTAACCGCAGAAGAACTGAAAGTGCTGTCATCCATTGCCGAGATGGCGGGTCTTTCCATACACCGGAGCAGGTTATTTGAAGAACTACAAATGGCCGGGGCGGCGCTGGCCTCTGCTTACGATGAAACAATCAAAGGCTGGGCCAGTGCTCTCGAGCTGCGTGACCAGGAAACGGAAGGCCACAGTGAAAGGGTAACGGCAGTAACATTGGAATTGGCCAGAAAGATGGGCTTTACGGAAGATCAGCTTATCCATATTTACCGGGGTTCTATTTTACACGATATTGGCAAAATGGGCGTTTCCGATACAATATTGCTTAAACCGGGGCCTTTAAACGATCGCGAATGGGAGATCATGCGCCATCACCCCCAGTATGCTTACGATATGCTGGCTTCTATTGACTATCTTAAGCCGACGCTGAATATCCCTTACTGCCACCATGAAAAATGGGATGGCAGCGGTTATCCTCGCGGCCTGAAGGGTGAGGAGATTCCTCTCGAGGCCCGCATCTTTGCCGTGGTTGATGTGTTTGACGCCCTGACCAGCGACCGACCCTACCGCCTGGCCTGGAGTAGAAAAGATGCCCTAAAACATATCAGGAAAGAAAGCGGCATTCACTTCGATCCACAGGTGGTGGAACTGTTTCTGGATTTGATCAACGAAACAGATTAAGTGTGATCTTTAAGTTTATTAATATATCCCAACACTACTCATGACTCACAGGAGGAGTGTCCTGATGTCGGATAGTGTAAACAGCAATTTTCCCGATCTTCAGGCCCAAAAAAAGCGCACCCGCCGCCTGCAGTTTATCCTGCTAGCCGTCGCTGCACTGCTCACAGCAGGCATAATTCTGATCAGTGTTAATTCTTACAAAAACTATGAAACAGAAACACTCTTACAACTCGAGCAGCAGTTAAGCTCCATAGGCGCTTTAAAATCTTCTGAATTGGCCTTATGGTACCGGGAAAGAACAGGCGACGCCGAAATGTTAAAAAACTCTCCGGCGCTGCCGCCTTTATTGGGCGCCTTGACCCGTGATTATGCCGGCGCAGATGATTTAAGAAAACTGCAGCTTTATCTCGAAACACTGACCGTCTCGTACGGCTACGAGTCGTACCTGATTACCGATGCCCGGGGAAAGGCTTTCCTGTCATTTCCCGAGGGGGCTGAGCTTGAACCGGTCAATGAACACATGGCAGAGATTGAAGAAGCCTTTGCTAAGGGGCAGGTAATATTTATAGATTTTCACACCCACGAAGAACACGCTCCTGAAAGAATATTTCTCTCTTTCGTAATTCCACTGTTTGAGGAAGATTCACCCGGTGAGCCACTGGGAGCTATCATCATAACCATCAATCCGGAAGATTATCTCTATCCCTTAGTCAGCGCCTGGCCGGTTCCTCGGAAGACTGCTGAAACACTGTTAATCAGGCCTGAAAACGGGCAGGCCCTCTACCTTAACCCGCTGCGCTTTAGTGCCGATGCCGCTCTTAACCTGCAGGTTTCGCTGGCAGCTAAAGAAATCTTGGCCGTGCAGGCGGTCATGGGCCAAACCGGTATTGTGGAAGGGACAGACTACCGCGGCCGGCAGGTAATTGGTTCTTTAAACCAGGTAGACGGCACACCCTGGTACATGGTTTCAAAAATAGACGCTGATGAATTTTTTACGCCAATCCGGCAGCGGCGGGAGAGGGCTATTTTTACCACCACTGCTCTGCTCTTAATTTCCTTTGCCGTGTTATTTATTATCTGGCGGAGCCAGCAGCTAAGGTATTTAAAAACTGTCGGCAGCATTAATACAGAGCTGGAACGGCGTGTCGAAGAGCGAACCGCTCAACTGGAAGCGGCAAATAAAGAGCTCGAGGCTTTTGCCTACTCGGTCTCGCACGACCTGCGCGCACCGCTGCGGGCTATGAGCGGTTTTAGTGAATTTTTACTGGAAGATTACAGTCCCCTGCTCGATGAAAAGGGTAAACACTATATTGAACGCATTCAGGCTGCTTCCAACCGCATGGGAGAGCTGATCGACGATCTGCTGATCCTTTCCAGGGCTACCCGATCTGAGCTCACTTTCGAGCAGGTTGATATCAGTAAATTAGCGAGCGGGATATTGTCAGGCCTGAAAGAAACAGAACCGGAACGACCGGTGCAAGCGGAAGTTGAGGCTGGTCTGACCGTCAGGGGCGATCAGAAGCTGCTTTCGCTTGCCCTGGAAAATTTATTAAGCAACGCCTGGAAGTTCAGCTCCCTTCAGCCGCAGGCAAAGATAGAAGTTGGCAGCACCAATGAAGGTCATAATAAAAGCTTCTTTATTCGTGACAATGGTGTGGGATTTGACATGGCCTACTCCGACAAACTTCACATTCCCTTTCAGCGCTTGCACCGAACTGATGAATTTCCCGGCACCGGCATCGGCCTGAGCATAGTTTCCCGTATTATTGAAAGACACGGAGGAGAATTATGGGCGGAAAGTGAAGTAGATAAAGGCGCTACCTTCTACTTCACCCTGCCCGGGCAGTAATGACGGGTTATCGCCGAAAGTTTAGGCATAGACTGATTTAGAAAGAAGGTGCATGGTTTGCAGCCTGAAAAAACAAAGCTTGATCAATTTAAAACTATGTTTGAAAGTGAAGTCTGGCAGCGTTTTTTCTCAAAGAATCTCAGTGATGTGATCTGGCTATCAGACCTTGAACTTCAATATGTCTATATTAGCCCCTCTGCGGAAAGACTCAGCGGGTATAGCGTCGAGGAAATTCTAAGTCTTTCGGCCGGTGATATTCTGACTCCTTCGTCCATGAAGAAAGCCATGGAAATATTCGGAGAAGAGTTGACCTTTGAAGAGACAGGCCATGCTGATGCGGACAGAACAAGAATTCTTGAAGTAGAGCAAGTTTGTAAGGATGGTTCGACAGTGTGGGTTGAATTAAATGTTTCTTTCGTTCGCGATGACGGTGGAAAACTGATCGGGCTTTTTGGCATTACCAGGAATATCGATGCCCGTAAAAAAGCCGAGGAAGCATTACGGGAGGAACAAAAGGAAAAAGAGCTGATCTTAAACAACCTGGCCGAACAGGTAGCCTTTATTGACTCCGAAATGCGCATTATCTGGGCTAACTCAAAGGTGATAGAGCGGCATAACCTTTACGATGTTGGTTATAAGGGACAGATATGCTATGAAGTTTATCACCAGTTTAAAGAACCCTGCCCTGACTGCCCTGTAGTCGAAGCTTTCAAGACAGGTAAAACCTGCAGTAATGTCCATAAATCGCCGGATAATATCTACTGGCAGGTTACTGGTATTCCGGTCCATGATGAGAATGGCGCAATAATCGGGGTGATGAATACAGCCCTTGATATAACCGAACTGATAACCTCCAGGCAGGAGCTAAAAGAGAGCGAATCTTTTGCCCGGACCATTATGGATAACTTGCCGTTAGGGCTGTCAGTCAATTCTGTTGATCCGGAAGTTAATTATACCTATATGAATGATAATTTCGTAAAATTTTATCAGACTACCAGGGAAGCTTTATCCGAGCCAGATGCATTCTGGAAGGTCGTTTATGAAGATCCTGAGTTTCGGACTGAGATCAAAAAAAGGGTTGAAGATGATTGCGCTTCCGGCGATTTAGCTCGAATGCGATGGGAAAATGTGCCGCTTACCCGCAATGGCCAGGTGGTGACCTATATTAACGCTACCAATACCCCGGTTCCGGATAAAGACCTGATGATCTCAACCGTTTGGGATGTTACAGATCAGGTCAGGGCCGAAAAAGCCCTGGAAGAAAATTTTGCCCTGCTACGCCTGGCCGGTGAAACGGCAAGATTTGGCGGCTGGAGTGTTAATTTAGAGACCAATGAATGCACCTGGTCCGAGCAGGTTGCAATGATCCATGATAAGCCAAGCGGTTATTCTCCCCTTGTTGAGGAAGGAATTCGCTTCTATGCCCCGGAATGGCGCGAGAAGATCACCACCGTTTTCACTGCTTGTGCAAAAGAGGGAATACCTTACGACGAGGAAATGGAGATCATTACCGCCAAGGGGCGCCGGGTTTGGGTCAGAACAGTCGGAAGAGCAGTCAGAGATGAGCAAGGAAATATTGTCAGGGTCCAGGGATCTTTTCAGGATATAACGGAAAGAACACTGGTTGGAAAGGCTTTAAAGGATAGTGAAGAAAAGTATCGCAACCTCTTTGAGCATTTTGTTGCCGGCATTTACTTGCACGATTTAAATGGCAAACTAATTGATGTAAACCCGATTGCCTGTAAACAGCTTGGCTACTTGAAAGAAGAGCTGCTGAACTTAACAGTTTTCGATTTTCATGCTGATCAGCCGGATACTATTAATTTAACCAAAGAAAAAATCATCAGCCTTTGGAAAAACTGGCAGCATGGCGATAATTACATTGTGGAGGCAGAACACAAACGGAAAGATGGTACCGTATTTCCAGTAAGGGTCACAACCGGGGTTGTCAAAATTGATAGAGATAATTATTTGCTGGCATTCATTCAAGATATCTCAGAACAGAAAAATGCTGAAGCAGAAATCAAAAAACTTAACGAACAGCTCGAAGAACGGATAAAAGAACGCACTGCTGAGCTGGAAGCGGTAAACAAGGAACTGGAATCCTTCGCCTACTCAGTTTCACACGACTTTCGTGCCC
>CAZVLE010000117.1:0-8753 GCA_964627855.1 uncultured Syntrophomonadaceae bacterium
TGGAGACAGATATTCGTTACGACCACAACTGCCAGAATTACCGGTCTCTGGCTAAACCCTTTCAAGGGTGTATTGAGAGCAAAATTTACAATGCAGAAAAGAGCGGCGCTATGCAGTATGATGTGCAAACCATAATAAAGGCGCGATGCAAAGCTATCCTTTAGCCGCATCAGCATCATGGCGCTAATAACCCATATCCCCAGGCCGAGGAGCGTTCCCCCGGTACTGTGAATGGGATCAAACCTGTCACAGGGAAATAACATGAGGACAAAACCAGCCAGTATCGCCCAGCTGGCCACGCGTAATTGTGGATTTTGCCAAACAGGTTGCTGTGCTAGTAATGAAAAGATTTGATTCCACCTGAAAATATTAAAAAGCAGGGTTGCGGAAAATAGCCAAAAAGAGCTGTAAAAATTAAGCCCCTCTCCTGGACCGGCTTTACCGAGCCAGCTGACTGGATCTCTCAGCAGTGAAAATTGCCCGGGATAGAGAAGGATAATAAGAAGCAACATCACCAGGTTGAAGAGTAAAATACCTCTGTAGAAGCCGGCTATTTTTTGCAGGTCCTTCATGGAAGCATTTCATACTCTCTTGCTGCTTGATCAATTCCGGGCAACTCAGGCCCTATTCTTTGTCCGTTCTGTTTAACAGGCAAATAAGAGCCTCCTCGTTAAAGCTTGCTGCCAGGATGGCAATTGCTCAAGGCTCTAGAGTGTAGAGATCATTTTAAGTTTGCACGTTAAGAGAACCGTTCCCAAAACGCATTTAGCGAGAAACCGGCCTGGAAAATTCACTGGTGTTGCCGTCCGGGTCAGTCGCCGTAGCGGTAATGCTCGGTCCTTCCAGGGGCCTGCCGGCAGAAAAGGTAAAACTACCATCAGAATCTGCCACAGTGCTACCTTCATATATTTCCCCCTGATTGTGGCTGTCAGAAAAGATTTCAACTGTGCAACCGGGACAGGCAGTGCCCCGGACGGTGCCTTTTTCAAGGTCAACCCCGGTAAGCACCGGGGGATAGATGCTATTGTTAGCGCCACCGATAACATAAAAACCATTATTATAAATACTATTGGCAGTAACCGTATTGTTTGCGGTTCCCTCTTGCCAGTATTCATGGTCATATGGCTCGCCGATAGTAACACCGGAGGCATTATAAGCAATGACGTTATCCGGGCCGATTATATTACCGTTTGCCCCTTCACCAACAATTATTCCGTGAGTGTTCGGGCCATTTTCGTTTGGGCCCTTACCGCTTAAATCTGTTCCGATCAGATTACCGGTAACAATATTGTCGGAAGCCAGACCATGAATGTCGATCCCATATTCACTACCGCTTAAAAGGTTTCCCTGTCCGACAGGTCCTTCTCCAATTGAACGATCGCCACCGATTACATTATTAGCAGCAGTCCTATCGGTAATTTCTATGCAGGCTCCGGAAGGTACGTCGTGAAAAAAGTCATAGCTCAGACAATTTAAGATTTGCAAACCCATAATTACATTATCTGATGATGTAATACGAAGGCCGGCCAAGTAATGATCATCTTCAGCTTCTGAACCATCAATAATCACCCCGGCATTACTGGCATCAATAGTCAGGTTGCCCCGGAATAGCGGCGGTAACGCACTTTTTAAATGTATTGTTGTAGGATCTTTTGGCGGAAAGACTTTTTGATCAAAAATTATCACATCGCCGCGACGCGCCGTCTCAATCGCCCGGCGCAGCGTACCATTGCCCCTGTCTTCTGCACTGGTCACTACTATCAGGGCTCCCTCCGGCAGGTCTGCATAAAGAGCGGAACTGCTGTCACGGGAGATGAGACCGGAAAAATAGAGGCCGCCAAACAAGACTATGAGAAATACAGCCGCTGCTAACGGGTAGAAAAAAGTTTTGTTCTTAAGGGCTGGTAGTGCTTTTTTCTTTTTAATTGTCCTGCTTTCATCCAGCATTTGACCCAGTAAGGCATTCTGAAATTCTTTCATACTCTGAAAGCGATCTTTAGCTCGCACGGCCAGAGCTTTGATGAGAGCCTTTTCTTCGTTGGTGCTTAACTCTGCACCAAATTCTTTCGGCGGGGTCAAGCTGTCATCATCGAGGCGTTCAAGCGCTTCGGGAGGTTGACGGCCGGTAATGAGGTGATAAAAAGTGGCAGCCAATGCATAGACATCGGTCCAGGGGCCCTGGTCTCCTTTGGTCCGGTATTGCTCCACGGGGGCGTAGCCGGGCTTCAAAATTACTGATAGGCTGCGGCCCTTGTCACTGATCGCCTGACGGGCAGCTCCAAAGTCGATTAGAATAACCCTGCCATTCTGGTTGATGAAAATGTTATCCGGGCTGATATCACGGTGCAAAACATCAACCTCATGAACTTCAATTAAAGCATCCATAATCGGCATAATGATCTTTTTAGCTTCTTCAACAGGCAATTTACCGCCCGCATGCGCCATATGCTCTTTTAGAGTAATTCCTTCAACATATTTCATAACCAGGTAGGCGGTATTGTTGGCCTGGAAAAAATCGCGAACTGAGACTATATTAGGATGTTCTTCAAACTGAGCCAGGGTGCGCGCTTCCTGCAGAAACTTATCGAGTCCATATTCGTATTGAGTACCCAGGCTACGGTTATAGGCTGATACCTGGCTTTGACCAGGGACACGAGTAGCCAGATCACTGGGAAAGTATTCTTTAATAGCGAGTTTAATGTTCAAATTAAGATCCCAGGCCAGATAGGTAATACCAAATCCTCCCTGTCCAAGAACACGTCCGATCAGATACTTTTCTTCTAAAATAGTGCGCGGGGCAAGGTAAGCATGAGATTCTATTTCTCTACTCTCTTCGTAACCACAATGCTGACATATTTGTGAAGCTCCGCGTTCCTTAAAACAACTGACACAAAGTTGGTCTAAATCCATAGCCGCCTCCTTTGGAATGCAAATTCAGGAAAAAACTTTACATAATCAGGTAAGTTGACTTTTAACTCACAACTATACAAATGCAAGTTAATGGCTTGTTCGGTTTATGGAAACTTTATTTGGCAACAATCTGAATTTTAGCTAGTTTTCAATTCATATTTCAACACAAACAGCAATATCCCTGCCTGAAAACAATAATTGCTCAAATATCCCTACACTGACTTGGCAAGCCTTTATCGCGGCTCAGCAGGGTCTGTTACTCACCTCTCGAAGATTAATGGCTGAGGTTAAAGTTTCCGGAAAACAATCAGGCTGATTGCCAGTTTCATGCCTATTTAGGGCTATAAATTGAATGCCTCTAGATCATCAAATAGATACAAACGATCCGACCGCTGTTAGGATATAGGCGAGAATGATTAAAATCTGAAAGGTGGTATTCCCCCAAAAGCCGATTGACCACTGACCAGGCTGAGCCGCCTGTAGCTTACTATGGCGCGACGCCCGGAAAGCCGGGACCAGGAGCAAGGCCACCACGATGGCAATTCCTCCGCCAACCAGACGCATTAGCTCTAAAAACGTTGCCGCCCCAAGCAGGGCTATCCCCAGGGTTGGCAGGGTAGCTGTCAACCAGGAAAGTTTTTCAGACCAGCCTGTCCGTTCATGAATGATAACGACCAGGGCATAGGAAAGAGACCAGAATGTGGTAAGCATAGCCAGAAAAACGAATAGCGAACCGAGCAGGGCAGCCCAGCCTCCTATCGCTGCCGCCCATCCTATGATCGCAACTTCGGTGACTGTTTCGGACACGGAAAGGGCAAAAAAGACAACTATTAAAACAAATACCAGGTTAAGACCGATGCCGGTAAAAACTGCCTTGGGAATCAGTTTCTTGTTCCAGGAAAGCCCTTCCACAGCCTGGGGGACGGAAAAGAAAGATGCAAAAGCAAACATGACCATTCCGAAGAGCGCCAGGGTAACATTACCGAGAGGTTTAATCAGGGGCAGGGGCTGAAAGGGCTGCCCCAGGGAAGCAGCGGCAAGAACCAGGAAAATAAGAGCAATGGCGCCAATGGCATATTTTTCACTGATACCCAGAACTTTCAAACCGAAGAAAACCACTCCGGCTGCAACAAGGTAAAAGAGTAGTTTGCCAATCCAGAGAGGCAGGTTGAAAAGGCTGACCAGGATTTCTGCCGCGCCGACAATGTAGGCTGCCATGCTGGAAAAAAGGATCACCAGGAGCAAGGCAAAGAAGAGCCAGGCCAGCAGGTTTTCGTAAGGCCCTTTAAATAGATACTTGCGAAAAAGTTCGACGACCTGGTTTACCTCCTCCTCGCCGGAACACATTTCAGCAATCATCAGGTGCAGTAATACTGAAAAAAGGTAGGCCACGGCCAAAATCAAGAGGGTAATCAACAGTCCGTTTTGAGCCGCCAGGAAAGGTACGGCCATGATTCCGCCACCCACCCCGTAGCCGGTAATTATTGATGATGCCTCGATAAAAGTTAGCTTCTTTTCTGTGGTCACTAAAGCAACTCCTCTCTTATTTCTCGCTTGCTCTGCAAGGTTCAGGCCCAGTGTTTATCAATCGTAAAGTTTTCACTCAGGGGCGTTCCGGGGAAGGGTGATTGCATTATAATCGCCTTTTAGCCAACCCCTGACACCGGAAGTATAATATTTCGAAAATCGCCTGTCACTCGGCCCACCGGCCAGCACCGAGTGAATCTTTCTTTCCCGAAAGTCAGTTATGAAGCGGTAGGCCGGTGAGAAGGTAGAAGTTCTGCCTTCGGTTTTAAAAATCTGGCTGATCGATATAGTAGCCCTTCCGCCGCCAAGCTGAAGCGGTCCATAGTCAAAACCGAGCCAGCGGGGCAGACGTCCACCAAAAAAGAGGTTACGCATCATCACTTTTTGCTTTTTACCGTAAGGCTCGGGTTTTACGGCCAGTGCGTGCTCAATTGCTTTCCTGAAGATCTCTACCCTGCTGCAACCTTGAAACCAGGGTGACTCCTCACTGAGCAGGATCCGGTCAAAGTTGTAATAATAATCGTGCATCAGGACTGTTTCATGCACCAGGTAGTCTATGACGGTCGGATTGAAATTAAGCTCACCGAAAACGATGGCGATCAATTCGCTGTAAATTCGTTCGAAGAGATAGGGCGCAGCTGATTCGGCCTTGTATTTAAGGTCCCATTGCGCCAGTATTTTTCCATTAGCACTGTCGGGAAGCAGGGGTCGGATTATAGCCATGAAGTCTTCAGCCTGCTTCGAATAGAGGTCGTATTGCAGTTTTTTCATCGATTCAACAGTGTGATCATCGCGCGCTTCGAGCATCTCGCTAATCCGCCTGGTACGATAAGGAGCCATGGCCAGATTGGTAGCCGTGGTCCGGGCATACTCGTTGAGATCCTGGTTGGCGGTAACAATATAGTTGCAGGTAGGGTTGTAGAGGCGGGGGTTTTCTTCCCCACGGTAGTAACCTTTCCAGTCATAACTGCTGTCCCATCCCGGCAGGGGCAATAAACCGCTGCAACCTTCCTTGCGGATCGGGTTACGGCCGCTCATCTGGTAGCCAATGTTACCAGCTGTATCAGCGGCAACCCAGTTGAAAGCTGCAAAGTCAAGCCCCTTAAAACTGTCAAGCAGATCGTCAACTCGCCTTATATAAGGGGCCTGCAGCATGATTTTTATTGACTCCGCCCCGCAGGAGCGGGCGCCGGACCAGGCCATGTTCAAGTAGTACCCGTCATGGGAAGGCTCTCCCATGAGAACCCCGTGGTCATTTTCATAGAAAAAGAGGGCCAGCGGTTCCTGCTTACGCACCAAAAATTCTTCCCTGCGCACCTGGAAATCTCTAAGTTTGGAGTCATGGAGATACTTTCCCTCCCTGACATCTTCAATGAAGTAATCGATCACATCCATGTTGCCATAGGTTGGAGACCAGGCCATATGGTCGGTTCTGCCCATCGGCAGGCCGGGAATACCGGGAATTGTCGCTCCGGCAAAATTGAAATCATCACAACTTAAAACCACTTCCTGCCAGATAGCCGGCAGACGACTGCTGTCGAGATGGGGATCACCGCAAAAAATAGTTTTCCCTGATTGTGTCAGTTTACCACCCACCACCCAGTTGTTACTGCACTGCAGGCGGGGAAGGGACGGCCAGGTGATCGTTTCAGGCACGATAGGCTCTTGGAGATGAAGCTCTTTTAATATGGCAAGATAATCGCTGTCAGGCTGATCCATCAGGTAGGGGAAAAGGAGGCGGAGCATATCCAGAGGATAATCGCGTCGCAGCATTTCGATGATGAATTTTTCCATCCAGCCCTGGGTTTCCGTTAAATCAACCAGACCAATCAACTTCAGAATAGCGATCGAATCGGCAATGCCCCATGGTTCTGGCCTGTGCCCAATTAGTTTGAATTCAAAGGGCAACCGACCGTTAAGAAGCCTTTCATTTACACCGGAGCAATAGGCGTTGGCCAGAATCAGTTCGTCACCGGTTATTTTTGTCGCTTCAGCCAAAGAGTCGCCCCAGAGATTGTAACGACGCATCGTAATGTCAAGCTGCAGCAGGGAAGGGTCAAGGCACTCGGCACCACGCCCCCTGGCTACTAGACGACTCAATTCCAGGTTCAAGACCCGATCATTGGCGTGAACCCAACCCAGACCAAAATAAAGTTCTTCAAGATTGTTGCTGCTAATTACCGGAATGCCACTGCTATTGCGCCAGGTTGAAAACCTGTTCGAAAGGCTTTTCCCGTAATACTTAAGGCCCTTCTTTTTAAGCATTAGCCCCTCCATTTTCTCAGTTGCAAGGCATAGCATGATTAATGAAAAAATGTTCACCTTGAACAACAGGTTGGAAAAATTATAGCAACTCGCCGTGATTGGCGTCTACCAGAAGAGCCCCATGGAAAGCTTTCATAACTTCAGTAAGACCTGGCTATAAAGAAGGTACTGTTTGTCAACTTTAGCCTCTCATCCAGCCACCTTTAAGGTAAACATAGCCATTATTGATGATACCTTTATTAATAAATCACTAAAATTGATCCTCAAAACCTTTTCGAAGCACCCTGTATTCACCTGTTGTGATATCCAGATCGTAGACATCAAAATTGGTGCGGATGTCAAACCCTTTGTAGTGTGTGGCCAGGTTTATCGAAGCAGAGCCCTCTTCTCCACTGAGAATACGGTGAAACACGAAGGGGGGCCACCCGAGAACCGCCCCACCATCATAAACAAGGCTGCCGTTGTGGTATATTTTATTAGGCGTAACCACAAATGTTTCAACCTTGCCATGACTGCAGCTGAAAAGCTCTACCGTTCTCTGCCCATGCAGTACGATCAGGTTATCGGCCTGGTGCTCGTGCATATACCAGGGACGCTCGACAGAACCAACCGGACCTGGAGAAAGAGCACTTTCTTCGTGAAGAACCCTGTCAATGGCATCAATATGGGGAACCGTTTCCAGGGGATAAAGATCGAAAACTACCCCGGGAGTCTTTCTAAATAGCTTTAACCTAACCAGGCGGTATAATCCTTCTACTTCGCTTATTATGGCATTAATCTATAAAACCTCCCAAATGGCGTTTTTCTTAGCCAGATTCAATAAATCAATTTTTTATCGGGCAGATCATACTTCGACTAGTATAACCTGCCCGATTCTAAAATTCCCGGAGCGGCCATTTCAGCCAAATCCGGCAAGCTCAGTAAGGAACAATGCTCTGAATAGTCATTCCCAATCCAGGTACAAAAAACATCCATTACGGCTTAGACAGCAGGAAAACAGCAATTCCTGTTTCTAAACTTCAGGAGAAGCTTTGGGGTTCGGCCCATACTTATTATCACCGTAATCACTGTCAGTCGCATGTAAGACAATCAGCCATATAATTCCAACCAAAGGAATAAGACCGATCAGAAGCCACCATCCGCTTTTACCGATGTCGTGCAGGCGCCTGACAGATACAGCAAGGGAAGGAATGAAAACAGCCAGGGCGTAAATTGAGCTAATTATGCCTCCTCCTGTTTCATAACCGGTACCGATAAAGTTGTCAATCAAGGCAAGCACTAATGAAATAATAAAATGAAAAAGAACAAACATCCAATACTCTTTCCTGCGAGCCCTTCCGGAGAAAACTGCGTAATTCTTCAACACCTTGATATACCAGTTCATAACTGACCTCCTTAGAATGATTTACTAAAAGCTTCATATGGCTTTGCCTATATTAAAACATAAATCTTTATAAATTGGCAATTGTAAAAATATCGTCTAGTTTGCTGCAGCATTGAAAGCAGATTATAATCATCTTGTAAACAATCGAACAAAAACGACCCAAAACCGTACAGGAGAAAACAATGACAGATAACAGTAAGGACGATAAAGGCTACCGCTTACTTGACTGCCAGGAAGCTTCGAAGCATCATTTCGAAAGGGCGGCAAACCGCCTGAAAATGAAAAGGCGAATCCGCGACTGGATATTAAAACCTTTTCGCGAAATAACCGTTCATCTACCGGTGGTAATGGATGATGGCAATATCAATCTGTTCAAGGGCTACCGGGTACAGCACAATAACACTCGCGGTCCCTACAAAGGGGGGCTGCGCTACCACCCTGATGTATCCCTGGATGACGTACGCGGTCTTGCCTCCTGGATGACCTGGAAAACTGCATTACTGGGTCTACCTTTGGGCGGGGCTAAAGGCGGGATTACCTGTAACCCAAAAAACATGTCAGAGGCGGAGCTTGAAAGATTAACCCGTAAATACACCCAGGCTATCAGCCTGGATATCGGCCCCAGTCAGGACATTCCCGCTCCCGATGTCAACACCAATGAAAAAGT
>CAZVLE010000118.1:0-4133 GCA_964627855.1 uncultured Syntrophomonadaceae bacterium
GGTTACCCTTAACAGGTGCAATCACTCAGCCTGGAGTATGACAATAATTGGCCTTTCCAAGCTATCCGCACTGCCCATAAATTCATAGGAGCCGCTTCCGCTTACTGCGCCTTAAATGTATATTTCAATGTATTCGTCGCTGAAGGCTGATTTTAAAGAAACCTGCACCTTTCGAAGTTATTATCATAAAAACATCTAGAGAGGTTTGTTAGTATTTTCAACAGAAGGATTGAATAATCCTTGCGTAGCGAATGATAAAAAAGAAAATTTTGCAGATATTTTATATTAATAGTTGTATTCACCAAACAGTAGGAGTAATATAAGGCCAATAAATGGAGGGGGAGTTGGACATGACATTTCCGGAAAAGCCTTTTAGCAAAGAGGAAATCATTGAGCAGTTGACTGAATATGAAAAACTGGATGCCGACCCGTACAGCGGTAAATTATTTACAATTGCCTTTGAAGCGGGCGATGAAGAGTTGCGAAGCCTGGCCCATCAGGCTTCTACAATGTTCATGGATAAAAATATTCTTGATTTTACCGAATTTAGAAGCACTATTAAGTTGCAAAAAGATATTATTGAAATTGCCAAATCGCTGATGCATGCCGATGAAGATGCTGTTGGCACTTTTACTTTCGGCGGGACAGAGTCTGTTTTCCTGGCTGTGAAAGCGGCAAGAGATCGTTTTTTCATCAAGAAAGGTTTTCTAATTCCTGAATTAATCATGCCTGTTACCGGACATCCCTGTTATGACAAGGCTGCCGAGTACCTGGGGTTAAAAAGTATTAGGGTCCCGGTTAATCCCGACACACTGGAGGGTGATCCAGAAGCAATTGCAAAAGCAATTACGGAAAATACGGCCATGATTGTCGGTTCTGTACCAAATTGGCCTTTTGGCACTCTGGACCCAATTAGTGAGTTTGCAGCCTTGGCAGCCGAGCAGGAAATCTGGTTCCATGTTGACGCCTGTGTAGGTGGTTTTATCCTGCCATTTATGGAGAAACTGGGCGAACCGATCCCCATCTTTGATTTTCGAATTCCCGGCGTTTCGTCCATTTCCATGGATCCACATAAATACGCCTTCTCCAGCCTTGGCTCTTCAGTTGTTCTCTTTAGAAAAGGCTTTGATAAAATGCTGTCACAGTATGCTAATCTGCGCTGGCCAGGCTACCCCATCATTAACCCGGGTGTTTTATCTTCGCGCTCGGCCGGCCCGGTTGCCGCTACATGGGCTGTTCTTCATTATATGGGGGAAGCCGGTTACCTGAATCAAGCGCAAAGAATTCTCAAGGCCAGACAAGAATTAACTGAAGGACTCGAAAAATTGAACTTTAAAATTATGGGTCGCCCCCGTTCACCGATCATTGCTTTTACTTCTGAGGAGATTAATTTATTCAATCTGAGCGACCTGTTGATGGATGATGGCTGGTTCGTAAACCCGCAGCGCGGTGTTCACGACATGGGTATTCCCCGCAGCATTCATCTAACGATCACCCCTATCCATGATAAAATGGCCGGCAAGTTTTTGGTTGACCTGGAGGCGGCAAAAATGGAAGTGAAGAAAATGCCACCATCAGAGGTTGAAGGAATAGCCAGGGGTTTTGGTATGATCATGGGCATGACAGCCGGTGAAATGGATTTCGAAGCCCTGAGACAGATCATGAGCAAATTGGAAGACCAGATTGACCTTTATGGCCCAGAATTATTACAGGCCTTTGGGATTGAAGATGAGTTGCCCCGCGAAATGGCTATGCTAAATGAGCTATTTGATGCCATACCACCTGAAATTATGGAGTTGCTGGTTAATTATGTTGTCATAGAGTTATTCCGCAGGGGTTAGCAGTAGGCAACGCTGCTCCTACGAATTTATGGACAGCGCGGGCACCTTGGAAAGGGCAATCATCATTATCATACTCCAGGCTGAGCAGTTGCATTGAGTTAAAAATAACCGGGATGAGGTAGAACCAGACTTCTATCTTCCCGGTTATTTATCAATAGCAGTCTTTTTAAAGGCATTACCACCACCCGGCAGTTCAGACATACCCTGATTGATTCTACTCCCTGTACCTGTAAAGTTTGTAACTATTACAGAAAGAGGCACAATATATTGCAACAAGGTAAATTGTTAAGAGGCGTTATTTTTAAGGGCAGTAGAGTTAGCCAGTGGTGCCGCCAGATTGTTTAGTGAATTGCCATTTCACGGCAATATAATATAATATAATGTAAGCAGGCAAATAATTTTTCGTAGGGCTGATGCCGGTGAAAGTGAATCGCAAAAAATTTATTAAAGACCTCTGTCGAGCTGGTGGCGCCGGTCTTTTTTTCATTGCCGGTGGTTCCTTGCTGTTAAAAGCCTGTGCACCCCTGGAAGAATTAGCAGGCGAAAATGATGAAAATGGGCAGTGGCTACCTGCCTATGCCCAGTTGGAAATAAAAGGAGAACTTGAACCGAGAGTCGCAGAGGCATACAAAATCATGGCAAACTGTGCGCTTTGCCCGCGCCGCTGTGGTGTTAACCGTCTTGAGGGCGAACTGGGTTTTTGCCGATCACCGAAGAAAGCGATGGTTTACTCCTGCCAGCCTCACTTTGGTGAAGAACTTCCCCTTGTAGGTCAGAACGGTTCGGGCACAATCTTTTTTTCCAACTGCAACCTGCGCTGCGTATTCTGCCAGAACTGGCCTATTGCTCACGAGGGCTGGGGCAGGGAAGTAAGTGATGAAGAGTTGGCTGACATGATGCTTGATCTCGAGCGAAAGGGCTGTCACAATATCAACCTGGTAACCCCGACTCACTTTCTTCCCAGTATCCTGGGAGCTACCCGGATTGCCCTTCAGAAGGGATTGACTCTGCCCCTTTGCTACAATACCAGCGGCTACGAGCTGGTTTCCATGATCGAGCTTCTGGATGGGGTTATTGATATTTATTTACCCGACCTGAAGTTTATGGACGGTGTTGAAGCTGAGCGCTATAATCTTGCCGCAGCTTATGATTACCCGCAGTTAGCCCGGCAGGCAGTAATTGAAATGCACCGCCAGGTAGGGGATCTTTTTACAGGTGATCATGATATTGCCCTGAGAGGCTTAATGGTGCGCCATCTGGTTATGCCGAACAGGGTTGCCGGTACAGAGGATTTTGTTCATTGGATCGCTAATAATCTTTCAACAAAGACCTATGTGAATATCATGTCCCAATACCGCGTGGAATACAAGGCCTTTGAATACGAAGACATTGCCAGGGCGATTACTTCGGAAGAATACATTGAAGCGATGGAATGGGCTCTTGAAGCAGGTCTGACCAATCTCGATGAAAGATCCATCGCCCAGTTGGACATCCACCGCCGCCGGGTCAACTAAAGCATTCCTAACTCCATAGGCCGGGTAAAACTGTGCCGCAGGAGGGACAGGTGCCTTCACTTAACTTGTTTTCTTCAATCACAAAGCCCACCCTGTTAATCACTTTATCTCCACAGCCGGCACAGTAAGTGTTTTCGCCTTCATGGCCGGTAACTTTGGCGATGTAGACATACTTAAGTCCTTCATCCTGGGCCAGGTTTCGTGCCTGTTCAAGGGTTGACACAGGGGTGCGCGGCAGTGCGGAAAGCTGGTAAAGAGGATAGAAACGGGCAAAATGGAGGGGAACATCCTCACCCAGCTCTGTTGCGATCCAGCGGCACATTTTTGATATGGTGGCCATGTCATCATTCAGAGTAGGAATTATGATCGTAGTTATTTCTAAGTGTACTCCTAAATCCCTCAGTAAAAGCAGGTTTTCCAGGACTATTTCAAGCTTTCCACCGACATTTTCGAGATAAAAGTCGGGATCAAAACCCTTCAAATCAATATTAAAAGCATCTATCATTTTTGCAATCGCCAACAATGGTTCGGGTTGAATGTATCCGGCAGTATGCATCAGGTTTTTTAAACCCGCCTGCTTTGCTTTTTCTGCGACTGCTGACATATACTCGTAAAACACCACCGGTTCACCAAAAGCATAGCTGATCGAACTTACACCTGCTGCCAAAGCATGTTCAACAACTTGCTGTGGGGGTATATTGTAGGCATAGATTTCTTCCGGTCTGACCAGGGCCATATCCCACACTTCACAAAACTTGCAGGCCAGGTTACAGCCGGC
>CAZVLE010000119.1:0-9413 GCA_964627855.1 uncultured Syntrophomonadaceae bacterium
TGAAGGAAGATTGTACTGGCATCCGGATCGGCGCTTTCCCGGGGTTGAGTTTTATAGTGGATCTTTGGGACACGGCCTTCCCCTGGCGGTCGGTTTGGCTTTGGATTGTAAGTTACGTGGTTATCAAAGCAGGATTGTTGTACTGGCTGGTGATGGGGAACTAAACGAAGGTTCAAACTGGGAAGCGCTAATGGTAGCAAGGGCTTATAAGTTGGAAAACCTGCTCATCATTATAGATCGCAATCAATACCAGGCAAATTGTAAAACTGAAGATCTTTTACCGCTTGAACCGCTTGCCGACAAGTTTACTGCATTTGGCTGCTCAATAAGAAGTATTAATGGGCACAGCTTTGATGAGTTAAATTGTGCTCTGGCAGAGTTTCCGTTCGCAAGAGGGCAGGCTAGTGTGATTATTGCCAACACAATTCGGGGCAGAGGTATAGTTGATTTTGAAGATAGAGCTGATAGTTGGTTTATGGAATTATCCGAATCAGATGCTGATGCTCTTGAAAAGGTTTTATACTAGCATTCTTTATAGGCTGTGTTTACGGCTGGGAAAGTCTAAAAAAATAATCAAGTTTTTAAATATGATCTGGGAAGGTTTTGTTAATTTGGATTATGAAATGGCTCTATATGAAATTGTGAAAGATGAAAATCGTTATGTGATCATGACTGCTGAAAACCTGGCTGCGGTTCGGAACTTGCCGCCACTACTTAAAGATAGATTTATTGACACCGGAATTACTGAACAAACTTTGGTTGGAGCTGCAGCCGGAATGGCCTTGCGGGGAAGAGTGCCTGTAATTCATGCCCTGGCTGCTTTCCTAACGATGCGGGCTTTTGAATTTATTCGCACCGATATTGGCCTGGCAGGGTTACCTGTAAAATTAGTTGGTTCAATAGCCGGGCTGTTGTCTACAGCTAATGGCCCGACTCATCAGGCGATAGAAGATATTGCCATGATGTCATTGATTCCATCGATGCAGATATTCTGCCCCGCTGATTGCGATGATCTGGAAATTGGTCTAAGGTCAATCCTGGAAAGTCCCTATCCTACCTATATTCGTCTGAACCAGCAGCCTGCTGTTTTTGAGCATGACCGTGTTTTTAATTTGGGTCAAGCCGAAAAAATTCTCAGTGGCAAAGATCTGACAATCTTAACATATGGTCTTTTAACAACAAATGCTTACTATGCTGCGCTTTTACTAGAACGAAAAGGCGTTTCAGTTTGTTTGTTAAACATGCGCAGCCTAAAACCGCTGGATAACGAGGCAATTATTGCGGCAGCCTGCCAAACGAAGGTGCTGGTGACCATTGAAGATCACCTGACTTTTGGCAGTCTGGCCGGCCAGGTCAGACAAATACTTTTCGATAATAAGATCAATGTTCCGTTAATCTCTTTTAATCTGGACCACTATTTTGAACCTGGCAATTTGCAGGAGGTAATTGAAAGGGAAGGTTTTGGGGTAAGTGAATTAGCAGAAAACATCTTTTTTATATTAAACCACTAAGGAGGATCATATGTCAGGAGCGGAACTGCTGGTTAATGAGCCGGAATTGCCGAATATTAGTCAGTCAGAAGACCTTTATAAAAGATCTGAAGGTTTAATCCCGGGTTTTACTCAGACCTTGGCCAAAGGACCGACACAGTATGTGCATGGAGTAGCACCCATTTATTTGCAAAAGGGAAAAGGATGCCGGGTATGGGATGTTGATGGAAATGAGTATCTTGATTTTAATGCTGCCATCGGACCTCTATCGCTCGGCTACTGTTATGATCGGATTGACAATGCTATTAAGCAGCAATTGGAATCAGGAATTTCATTCTCGTTGCCTCACTCTCTCGAAGTCGAAGCAGCTGAATTATTAAGAAAAGTATTGCCACATGCAGAAGCGATCCGTTTCGCCAAAACAGGCGCTGAAGCCACAGCCGCTGCCGTTCGGCTTGCCCGTGCTTATACTGGTCGCGAAAAAGTGCTTTGTTGTGGTTACCATGGCTGGCACGATTGGTATATCGGTTTGACTTATAGAAACAAGGGTGTCCCTAGATCTACTGCTGATCTTACCCTGAGTTTTACCTATAATGATTTAAATTCTGTAAAAGAGCTGCTCGATGACGATACTGCTTGTGTAATCCTGGAGCCGATGATTTTCGACTGGCCTCAGGATTATTTCTTGGAGGGCCTGCAGGAACTTTGCAATGCCAACGGTTCTTTGATGATTTTTGATGAAATGTGGACTGGTTTTCGCTGGTCCCTTGGCGGGGCACAGGAGTTTTTCAAGATTAAAGCAGATCTGGCCTGCTATTCTAAGGCAGTAGCTAACGGGATGCCGATTGCCGTCCTTGCCGGTCGTCAAAAAGTAATGGATTTGTTGGCTGATGAAGTTTTCTTTTTTTCAACCTTCGGCGGTGAAACACTTTCCCTGGCGGCATTGATCGCCACTATAAATGAGTTAAGGGATCGCAATGTCCCGGATTACCTCGCCAATCAGGGCGAAAAGTTACTCCAGGGTTACAACAAGATTGCTGCTGAGAATGGCTTGCATGAGATCACCTGCTGCAAAGGTCACCCTGCCCGGACTTTGGTGACATTTGAAGCCCCGGGGCATGAAACTCTGTTAATGAAATCACTGGTTCAGCAGGAGTTAATACGAAGGGGTATACTGTGGTCCGGATTCCATAATCTATCTTTTACCCATAACGATACAGTAATTGAAATGTTGTTGGAAGCTTATTGTGAAGTGTTGCCAATCTTAAAAAAGGCGCTGGAAAACGGCAATATGGAAAGATATCTTGAGGGAAGACCAGTTCAGCCTGTTTTCAGGAAAGTGTGAGAAAAATGTTGATGGAGCGTTATTCTCTCAAAAATAAAATTGCCCTGGTCACCGGTTCATGTGGCTTACTGGGCAGGGAACATTGTCAGGCCCTCTCTGAAGCTGGTGCAACGGTTATCGCCACAGATATTGAGCAAGAGCGATGCAGGGAAGTAGTAGAAGAGTTGCCGGGTAATGCTATAGATTTGGCCATGGATGTCAGTGATGAAAAATCAGTTTGTGAAGCTTTAAGTTTAGCTTTGGCGGAGTTTGGGAAAATTGACATTCTAGTCAATAACGCGGCTGTGAATGAAAAGGTAGAGGCTCTTGACAACTCAGGTGAACCGGCTTTTCTGGAGACTTTTGCTCTCAAGAACTGGGAGATCCAGCTGCGGGTGAACCTAACCGGAGTATTTATCTGCTGTAAAGTATTAGGCGGAAAAATGGCTGATCAGCAGTCTGGAAGTATTATTAATATTGCATCAACCTATGCTTTGAAAGCACCTGACCAATCGATTTATAAGGACAATTTCGGTCATCAGCGATTTATAAAATCACCGGCTTATCCGGTAACCAAGGCGGCTGTTCTCTCACTGACTCGCTATCTGGCTGCTTACTGGGGAAGAAGCGGAGTCAGAGTAAATGCTCTAAGCCCAGGTGGAGTAGAAAACGGCCAGGAAGAATGGTTTATCGATAATTACAGCGATAGAACACCCATGGGGCGGATGGCTGTACCCGGAGATTACAGGGGTGCGTTAGTTTTTCTCGCATCGCAAGCATCTTCTTATATGACCGGGGCAAATCTTGTAGTAGATGGAGGTTGGACTATATGGTAGCAGAATGTCACAGCCTGCAAGCTATTGTAGAGAAGGCTTTAAAAATTAAATTGCTGTTGACGGACTGTGATGGTGTATTAACAGACGGAGGAGTTTTTTATTCAAGCCTGGGGGAAGAAATGAAGCTATTCTCCTTGCGTGATGGAATGGGTGTAGCCAGACTGAGGGAAAAAGTGAACGTTGATGTGGGGATTATAACCGGGGAGAATTCTGCGGCGACGGCTCAAAGAGCAGCGAAACTAAAAATTGATGAACTTCATCTTCAGGCAACAAATAAGATTTTAGTTCTTCAAGAAATTTTGGATAAAAGGAAATTGACCTCTGAAGAGGTCGCTTATATCGGTGATGACTATAACGATCTCGAGGTTTTATGTGCTGTTGGATTATCAGCTTGTCCGGCGGATGCTTTACCAGAAATAGCATATATGGTGGATTATATCTGTTCAAGCACCGGCGGACGAGGAGCGTTTCGTGAGTTTGCTGAATTAATCATCAGTTTTAAAAAGAAAGCCTGATTTTATAGAAAAGGAGATTGGATATGTTCGAAAAAACCCTGGTTTCGATTGGCAATCGGCAGGTTGGTGACGGAGAAGCGGTCTATATAATTGGCGAAATCGGAATCAACCATAATGGATCGCTGGATATAGCTAAAAGGCTAATTGACGGTGCTGTTTTTGCCGGATGCGATGCAGTTAAATTTCAAAAGCGAACCCCTGAAATCTGTGTTCCCCCGGAGCAGCGTGACCTGGAAAGAGAAACTCCCTGGGGAAAGATGAGCTATCTTGATTACCGCTACCGGTTGGAGTTTAATCTTGAACAGTACGCGGAGATTGATCGCTACTGTCGTGATAAAGCAATTCATTGGTTTTCTTCATGCTGGGATGAACCTTCAGTACTGTTTATTGAGCAGTTTGATCCTCCTCTGCATAAGGCTGCTTCAGCCTCGCTTACTGATCTTAATTTAATCAGTTTGATGCGGCAAACCAATAAACCGCTAATGCTGTCAACAGGTATGTCCACAACTGCTGAAATCACTGCTGCGATCGAAACAGTAGGTCGTGATAACCTTCTTGTAGCTCACTCAACTTCGGCCTATCCATGCCCGTTGGATCAGCTTAACCTGCTGATGATTAAAACATTAATAAAACGCTTTCCGGGCATCTGTGTCGGCTACTCCGGACATGAAGTAGGATTGGCGCCTTCTCTGGCCGCCGTGGCTATGGGGGCTCACTTTATTGAGCGACATATAACTTTGGATCGTTCGATGTGGGGCAGCGATCAAGCTGCTTCAGTTGAAATTATGGGTCTACATCGTCTGGTGAGGGATATTAGAGATATTGAGAAAGCTATGGGCAACGGAATTAAGAAGGTATATGAAAGTGAACTTGTGGCTTTGAAAAAACTGAGAAGAGTCTGTAATTCTGAATTGGTTAAAAATGCAGTTTAAGGGCAGGTGAATAAATGAAGATTGCTGTTTTTGCAGATTGTTTTTCACCTGTTATTAACGGAGTTGTAACAGCTACAAATAATCTGGTTAAAGGGTTTACCGCTAAAGGACATTAGGCTTTTTTGGTGATGCCCTAACTGGGAAAAAACATATGCTGCAATAGTTGATATCTACAAGAATAGGAAGGTATGCTGAAATGTCTGTGCTTGCTGATAAATTATTTACTGGTTATAACTATGAACGTTTAAAGGAATTATCAACAATTACCGAGGAAAAAGTAACGCGATCTGCACACCACAGGCTTTCTGAGGTGTTTAGATCAGCACCGGTTATTCCTTTTGACAATAGGACACCACTCGTATTCTTTAGTGATATACATCGTGGTATTTGTGGAAAGACAGATCCATTTATTAAGAATGAGCGAATGTATTATAATGTATTAAAATACTATCTTGAAACGGGTTATACATATGTTGAACTTGGTGATGGGGATGAGATGTATAAGTATGATCTGAATTTGATTCAAAACTATTGCGGGCAGATTTACCAACTATTACATGATTATAACCGCCGGGGTCAAATAGTTATGATTGCTGGCAACCATGATCTTTCAATTGGCCGTAGCAGACAAATAAATAAGGATGGCATCACTGCTCATGAGGGAGTTATCTTAGAAAATACCATGTCGCATAAAAAAATATTTGCTGTTCATGGTCATCAGGCAGATAATTTTTCGGAACACTACAGATCTTTAAGTAGGGCATTTGTCCGCTACCTACAAGACCCATTATTTAGTCTTGGTATAATCAGATTAGATACTGACGGCAATTTATGTTGCTTTGGAAAAAGTTCTCTGCCAAAGTGGATCGTCAATTTTATTGACAGCAGCCGGGATAAAATAGAAAAACGAATCAAGAGCTGGGTACTGACTAACAAACAGATGTTAATTTGTGGACATATTCATCGCTATTTTTCATCAAGTTCAATAAGCCTGCCTTATTTTAATACAGGCAGTTGTCTGATTCCTGATTTGCTGACTGGTTTTGAAATCTTTAAAGGCAAGATTGAGCAAGTTAGGTGGATTTTGGAAAAACCGCTTAACGGAGGGATTCCGCGGGTTAAAAGACAATTAGTGGCAAAACCAATTGAATTGTCCGCCTACGGAAGCTAATGTAAAGAAATATTGTAAGTGCCTAAGCATTAGAGAAATATTAAAGAACTTGCTGTCTTTAAGCAAGCCCCTTTTGAGATTATTTCAACTTACTTCAGGTTAAATCAGAGTTGTTGCCAGTAAACTTACCAGACCTCCTATTAGAGCACCAGCCAGGACATCAGAAACAAAGTGTACTCCCAGATAAACTCTGGAAAACGCAATAATTAAACTTAAAGCCAGTAGAATGGAGCCAAGTAGGGGCATATAGTAAAAGACAGCCAAGGCAACGGTAATTGAAGCACTTGTATGGCCTGAAGGAAACGAGTAGGGGCAAATAGGCACATTAAAAGCCTGTAATCCTTCAACAATGAACTGAGGGCGGGGTCTGTTAATCTCTTTTTTTAGAATTTGTATAATAAATGAACTGAGTAATAGAGTCAGGCCTGCCAGTATACCTGCCTTCATATAAACTGGTTCTTTCAATAGATAACCGGCAAAAAAAATGGCAAGTGTTGCTGTAATGGTACCACCTGCACTTCCAAGATGAGTAATATAGGGCATAACCCTGTCAAGGAAGGCACATCTTAATCGACAGTTAAACATTTTTATTAAACGATAATCCGTTTCCTTTAATATCATCCACATGGCATTCTCTCCCTTGAGTGAAACTATAAGCCTGTGGATATAGAATAACCCAATCGTATTACAGTATTATTAATTTTTAACAAGATAAGGTAAAATATTTGTTAAATCTGGGTAAAAAAAGCCTAATCGAACAGGCGCTTTTCTTTTTGTCTGGAGGGATCAGTAATTCGGGGAATTCCCGAAGCACACCGCTTCCCCCGCAGTTGTTGCAATCATAATCGGCAGTCCTACGGGCTTCATAGGCTGCATCATGGGGGTAGGCCGAGAGGCCAACACGCTTCATTAACTCAACATCATAAACCTCATTTCCAATATAGGCTATCTGATCTAAAGGGCAGTTAATTTATCTCGCTTTCAGGTCAAGGGTGATGTTAAGGTCTGCCGGGGGCAGGTTTGACCAGAGGTTATCGATCATGTTTTTCTGACGGGCGAATATGAAGCGGCCCCAAAGGCTTAATTGGCTTGAATCAAAAATTAATTTTAAATCAGGGTTTTCGTTACCCATAGAGTGAGCGACAAAGGCTTTGGCCGCATGTCGGACCAGAAAATGGGCCTCCCGGTCAGTAACCAAATATTACCTTAAAGTGTTTATTATTTCGTACTCAAGGGTTTCCAGCATCAAAGCATCGGATTCATCAGCAAAAGCGCTTCCAGGGCGCAGTTTTTAGATCAGATTGACGGATCTGATTATGATTTTGTTTTCCTCTATGACTGCATAACGAATCGGTTAGGGTAGCGTTATCAGCGGATCGGTTTTAATATCATACAGGAAACCACCCTCTTCATAGTCGGCTAGGGCAATATCCTGGGCGTGACAATGACCGCTAAAGGCAAGTCTAACTCCGGCAAGAGCAAGAAAACGGTTAAAGCGGCTATAATCCTCAACCAGTAAAGCGGGATAAAGTTTGCCCTGACCTGAAAAGTGCTCGACAACCACGTGGTGAATCGTAGCTATAACAGCAATAGAGGCATGTAGAGACATAAGACCGGGTTCCTTGGCGCTTTGGATAAACATAAAAAAGGGGCGGATTAAAATCCGTCCCTTTTAGGCTGCCGCCATCGCTGCCGGTAACTATTTAACTTTTGTTTTGATTTCTTTGAATTCCTCGGTAGAGAAGAATTCCTTGGTTAGTTTAACAATGACCCCACTTAACATAACCAGAGCTACTAAGTTTGGTATAGCCATAAGCGCGTTTAGCGTATCTGCTATATCCCAGACCATTTTCAGGCCGCCCAGTGCTCCGATAAACAAGAAAGGCAGCCAGATAATCCTGTAGGGAACAATGATTTTTGTGCCAAACAGGTATTCGGCACACTTTTCACCATAATAGCACCAGACGATGGTAGTGGAATAGGCAAAGAGGATAACCCCGATCGATACGAGCAGGCCGCCTACGCCAGGTAACCCGGCATTGAAAGCCATGGCGGTAAGGGAGGCCCCTGTTACGCCTGTAGTCCATACCCCGGTAGTAATGATCGCCAGGGCAGTCATCGTGCAGAGTATGATTGTATCGGTAAATACTTCAAAAAGGCCCCATACGCCCTGGCGAACCGGATGGTCAACTTTCGCGGTTGAGTGGGCGATCGGGGTGCTTCCGAGGCCGGCTTCATTGGAAAAAACTCCTCTGGCTACACCCCAGCGGAGTGTCATCATCAGTGTAGCCCCGGTGAAGCCGCCTACAGCAGACATCGGCCTGAAGGCATACTCAAAGATCAGGGCGAACGCTGAAGGCACTGCTTTTATATTGATAATAATAATGATTAATGCTGCTACGATATAAAATGCAGCCATCACGGGCACCAATGTCCCGCATACATTGGCGATTCTTTTAATTCCGCCGATGGTAACTACGCCGACAAGAACAGCCAGGATGATTCCGGTCCAGAGATGCGGCATGCCGAAAGTAGAATTAAGGACATCGGCCATTGAATTAGCCTGGACCATGTTGCCAATGCCAAGGGCGGCAAAGGCCCCGAAAATGCTGAATACTACGGCCATCCAGGGCCATTTCAGCCCGTTCTTGATATAATACATTGGCCCGCCGGCGACAACACCGCCGCGAAATTCGCGGTAGTGAACACCGAGAGTTACTTCTGCATAGTTGGTTACCATCCCCAGAACACCGGTAACCCACATCCAGAAGATTGCCCCGGGGCCACCAAGGGCAATAGCCGTGGCAACTCCGGCAATGTTACCCACGCCTACAGTTGAGGCTATTGCGGTGGTCAGCGCCTTAAAGGGAGATATGTCGCCTTTGTCCTTTTCGTCTACAAAGCGGATTTTTCGCCATATTTCCCGGCAGGCCCGGCCAAACTGGGTGAACTGGAGACCTTTTAGCCTGATCGTAAAATAAAGGCCCACGCCGACGATCATGATCAGCATGAAAGGGCCCCAAAGAATGCCATTCAGCCAATCATTAAAAGAAAGAATTGCACTTCCAATAGCCTGTAATAATCCCAAATTATTAAACTCCTCTCATTATATTTGGCGGCAGCCATGAAGTGATATTATATATTT
>CAZVLE010000120.1:0-40044 GCA_964627855.1 uncultured Syntrophomonadaceae bacterium
AATAATGATTTTCAATCTCTCGAAGGTTCGCTTGATCTTTTATCGTTATAATCATGCGAGCCTACTTGAAGCAGTACTTATTGATCTTTCGGCAGGCGCTACTTTGACTGATCCCAAGCTTCTGGGCTACCTTGTAAGAACTGCCCAGGTCCCGGTAACTTCGCACAATCAACTCCCTTTCAACTTCCTCCATAACCTCCGGTAATGTTTTACCGCCCGGAGCTGCCCTGGCATCGGTTATATGGGCAGGCAAGTCTTCAGGTCTAATATAATCTCCCTCTACCACCACCGTTAAATGTTCCAACAGATGAATTAATTCTCTTACATTACCCGGCCAATGATAACGTTCAAAATGCTGTAGGGCTGATTGGCTTATAGACAACCTACGCTTGTGCTTGCGGGCAAACTTGTTCAGGAAATGTTGGGTCAACAAGGGAATGTCCTGAAATCGTTCTCGAAGCGGAGGGATTTTTACAGATAAGACGCAGAGCCGGTAGTAGAGATCTTCCCTAAAACGTCCGTTCTCAATCATGTTAAAAAGATCTTTATTGGTCGAAGCGATAATCCTGACGTCAACTTTGACCAACCTATCCGAACCGATTGGGGTAAACTCCTGTTCTTCAATAACCTGTAAAAGCTTGGGCTGAAGCCTTAAAGGCAACTCTCCGATTTCATCTAAAAATATTGTTCCCCCGCTGGCAAGAGTAAAGAGCCCTATTTTACCTTTTGGATTAGCTCCTGTAAAAGCGCCCCCCTTATAACCAAACAGTTCAGATTCGAGTAAATCTTTCGGCAGGGCGGCACAGTTAACCTTGAGAAACTGTTTATTGCGTCGATGATTCAAATGGTGAATGTAGCGGGCAATCAGGTCTTTTCCCGTGCCCGATTCTCCGAGAAGCAAGGCAATACTGTCAGTCACGGCAATTTTATCCACCACCCTGACAACCTGCTCCATGGGGGAATTGAGCGCAAAGATTGGCTGCAGAGCATCAACTCCTACTTCGTCATCTTTTTTTTCCGGCTCCTGGAACACCTTCTGCTCCAGCTCGGCCAGGTTTCTTTTCATATCTTCTAAAGCAGTAACATCACGTGAATTACAGATAACCATTTCAATAGCACCATCGTCCCCAAAAATAGGTGTTGCAGTGATCATAAGCTTTTTACCAATTCCTGTTTCCTGGTCGATGGTAACACTTTTTTTCTCTCTCAGAACCATGGGTGTGACAGCAGGATAATATATACCTCTTTTTTCTAATTCCCATACACTTTTACCAATAAGCTGATCGACCGGTACGCCATAATGTTGTTCACTCATGGGGTTGGCATAAATTGTGATACCACGTCCATCAGTTACATATATTTCGTCCCGGGAATTATCGACTATTTGTTCCAGGAACTTTAATCGCCGGCGCAGGTTCTTTATAGTTTTATTTCTTTCGGTGTCCTGACTCATGATGATCTCTCCTGCAAATCGCAGCTTTTCGGATATGGGTTGTTTATCATGCAGAGATCTCTTAACCGCCACAGATATAGGGAATAATCGAAACCCTATCACCATCTTTTAGTTGATGATCGAGGGCCTGATGCTTTCCGTTAACCATAAACTCAGCGGTAAGTAAACCTTTTTTATCAAAGAGAGGATATTGAAGAAGGTCTTTCAAGGCAACAGAAAGGTGCCCGGCAAATTCGCCCAGGCTGATAGCTTCAGCGGGCAATTCCAAAAAATGTTCATTTTTTTCGTTTTTTTTACTATATGGGGGCAACAGTCTGATTGCAAGTTTCATGAATAATGTTTCTATTTGTAAGGTGAAGATCCCTTCTATTGAGGAAAATAAAATCATCAGTGTGAACTCTTGTCCCGGACCGCTTTGAAACCGGAAATAATATCCAGCAATTCTTCGGTTATCGCTGCCTGACGTTCGTGCTGATAAGCTGTTCTCAACTCGGCAAGGCGCTCATTAATATTTTTTTCGGCAGCCTGCATGGCAGCAAGACGGCTGGTATTTTCAGCAGCCAGCGACAGGGCACAAGCCCGGTAGAGGGAAACAAAAAAATACTGGCGCAGTAACGCTGAAAGAAGCTGCTCTGCCGGCATGGTAAAGGTGGGCAGTGAACGAGATTGCCACTTTAATCTCGTGTTTCTGAGATGAGCCAAGTCAACTGGAAGCAGGATCTCAGAAAGGGGGCGAAAGGTACCGCTTAAGGGGCGGTTATAGAACAGGACAACTTTCTCTGCCCCTGTCTCCGAACGCCAAGCCTCAATTCTTTCCAGGAGAACCTGCACGAAAGGGGTTATGGCGCTTATTGATGTGGGCATGTTGAAAACCTGGGCCGGCCTGATTCCTTCAGCCTTAACCCGGCTGACAACCTGCTCACCAATGGCAAAGAGATTATTGTCAAAGGGTTTTCCCGCCGGCCCATCATTTTCTTCAAACCTATATTTTTTTAGCCCATAAGAAACAATTTGCTCGTTAAAACGGCCGGCCAAACCATGGTCGGAACCAAATATAAGCATCAGAGGCAGACCGTTTTTGCCTGCCGCGGGACTGACCGGTACCTCAAAGCTTCCTGCAAGAGCAACTGAAAGTCCCAATTCAACAGTGTGGTAGTACTCATCGAGCGACTCCGCCGCTTTTTCATACTGCCGCACGCTGGTGGCAGCCAGGGCTTTCATAGTCCTGACGATTGAAGAAAGATCTTCACCGCTCGAGATGTGTTTTTGCAACGCTTCAAGGGTTACACTCAAAATCAGCCCTCCAGCATCAATTCTCGTTTTCTGGCTGTTCGACGGTTAACAGATGACTTTTAATTTTATCGATTATAGCTGTTCGGTCTTCTTCTGACAGCTCTTCTCCGGCTTCAATTTTCCGGCAGATCTCAGGCAAATCAGCTATTATCGCAGACCTCACTTTTTCTTCCGCTTCGGGAATATCTTCAACTTCAATAGTGTCGAATAAACCTTCTGTGACAGCAAGCAGGACAGCAATTTGCCCCGGAATGTTAAGCGGCTGCAGTTCAGGCTGGGTCAGGACCTTGCGGACCCTGCGGCCTCGTTCAATTTTGCGGCGGGTATCCTCGTCGAGACGGGTGCCGAAACGGGCAAACATCTCCAGTTCTTCAAACTGGGCATAGGAAAGGCGGAGGTCTCCGGTTACGGTCCGGTAAGCAGGCAGCTGGGTCTTTCCGCCAACCCGCGAAACCGATTTACCAACATCAACAGCCGGAAGGTGGTTTAGCTGGAAAAGATCAGGCGAGAGATAAATCTGCCCGTCGGTAATGGAAATCAGGTTGGTTGGAATATAGGCTGATAAATTCTGGGCCTGGGTTTCGATAATTGGCAGGGCAGTCAGCGAACCGCCACCGTATTCCTCACGCAGGTGAGTTGAACGCTCCAGAAGCCTGGAATGGAGATAGAAAATATCTCCCGGGTAAGCTTCCCGGCCGGGAGGTCTTTCCAGCAGCAGAGACAGTTCCCGGTACGAGCGGGCATGAAGGGTAAGGTCATCGTAGACAATGAGCACGTCACGCCCCTGTTCCATGAAATATTCAGCAATGGTTGTAGCAGCGTAGGGGGCAATGAAACGTAGGCCGGGGGGACCGTCCCCGGAAGCCACCACCACTATGGAATAGTCCATGGCACCAAATTTGCGCAGCTGGCCAATAAATTTGGCCACATCGGCTCCCTGCTGCCCGATAGAGCAGTAAACGCAAATCACGTTCTTATCGGCCTGGTTTATGATCGTGTCAAGGGCAATGGCTGTTTTACCGATCTGGCGATCACCGAGAATCAGTTCACGCTGACCGCGCCCGACAGGTATAAGGGCATCGACTACCTTCAGGCCGGTTTGCAGCGGTTCTGTGACCGGTGAACGGGCCATAATGGGCGGTGCTTCTCTTTCAATTGGCCTTCTCTCCCGAAAACTGAGTGGCCCCCTGTTGTCAAGAGGTTCAGCTGAAGCATCAATAACCCGGCCAAGCAGGCCTTCACCAACAGGAATATCAACTACGCGCCCGGTACGCCGGACCCGATCGCCGGAAACAATACCTTCAGAACTGCCGAGCATGATCACCCCGACCTCATGAGCATCAAGATTGAAGGCTATTCCCGTTACCGTGTTGGAGAATTCTACTAACTCATCGGCTTGCACACCGGCTAAGCCGGAAACCCGGGCTATTCCGCTGCCAATGGCCCTGACCTGCCCGCTCTCTTCCAGTTGCGGCTTAGCTTCGTAACTATCGAGTGCATTTTCAACAGCCCGGTCAGCACTTTCTACAGCACCCTGCAGGAGAGAGAAAAGAGAGTTTGGCTCACTCTTCTTTTGTGCCATCAGCGGCCACCCCCTCGGTTGCTGTTCCCGGTACTTTCCTGTCCAATTCCTTAATGATCTCTTTTTCAATATCGTCCAGATAGCTGTCAATACTCCAGGCCAGGCTATAATCGCCGGCGTCGAGTTCAAGTCCGCAAATCAGATTCGGGTCGGTCTTAGTGGTAATTTTCAGGCCATCAGCAGGAACAGAAATGATTTTTTCAAGATCTTTTTTCAGGGCATCAACCTTACCTTCGGGTGGATCAAAGGCAGTGCGCAGGATCACTTCATGATCAGCCGAAGCAATTGACTGCTCCAGCTCTGCCCTCTCTTCGTCAGGCAGCCGGCCGGCTTTTTCCAGGAAAAAGTTCCAGGTTAATGCTTCAAGACGGGTGTCGGCCAGGTCTTCAAGGCAGCGACGGGCGACAGTACAGGCCTGCCGGGCAATCCGGCGGCGCAGTTCATCGATAAAAGTTTCTTTCTCCCGCTCAAAATCATCTTCCCAGCGTTTCCTGGTTTGTTCAACTTCACTGCGTGCTTTTTGTAATAGTTCATGTTTCTCTTCCCCGGCAGCAGTGCGGGCTTTTTCAAGCAACATCTCTTTTTCTTCTTCCAGTTCGGCTGTTTTGCGGTTGTAGATATCTGATTCTTCTTCCGCTTTCAGCTTCAATGCTGTTGCTTCTTCTTCTCGCTCCACAATTCTGCGTTCCCTTTCATCCATCATTCGAATAATCGGTCCATAGAGAAAAAGGCGCAGCAAAAAAACCAGTACGAGAAAATTGATAATCTGAAAAATAATCGTATACCAATCAATAATCATAGCAGAACTCCCCTGTTTGCAGCTTCTCTACCCACCCCTGCTATTGCAGGAAATAATTCCAGAAGGGGTTGGCAAAAATTAGAATCATCGTTACCACGAAGCAATAGATTGCCGTTGATTCGATCATGGCCAACCCGACAAAAAGGGTCCGGGTTATAGTATTGGCCTCATCGGGTTGCTGGGCTATCGAACTCAAAGCCTGCGAAACTGCGCGACCCTGACCAAGAGCTGGACCGATCGATCCAAAAGCAATGGTCAGCCCGGCAGTGGCAATAGAAATGATGCCAATTAAACTTAAGCTTTCCATATCACTTTACCTCTCCTTTTTTCTCTAATTCCTGGCGGGCTGTGTTAGCCGAAGCGATGTAAACCATGGCCAGGATGGCGAAAATATAAGCTTGAATTAAGCCGGTCAGCAGGCCCAAAGCCTGCATAACCACCGGGAAAACCAGCGGGGTGATGGTCAGTAGAATGGCAACGATGATTGTGCCGCTCATCATGTTTCCGTAAAGTCGAACAGCCAGAGCCATGGTGCGGCTCAGTTCACCGATTATATTGAAGGGCAGCATAAAAAAAGTAGGTTGCAAGTATTGTTTAAAATAGTTGAGCGCACCCTGCCCGGCAATACCAAAAATGGGCACAGCTATGAAGACACAAATAGCCAGGGCCGCTGTAGTTGAAAGGGAACTGGTCGGTGGTATGTAACCGGGTACAATGGCCAGGATATTCGATATGGCAATAAAAATAAAGAGGGTGCCGACAAAGGGCAGGTACGGACCGGGATCCTGGCGACTTACCTCACGAATCTGGCTCTTGATGCCGGCTACAAGCACTTCAAGCAGATTCTGCCAGCGTGAAAGCTCTCCCTCGGCCGTCAATTTCCTGGTAACCAGCCAAGAGCCGAAAGTTAGAATGAAGATGACCAGCCAGGTAAAAAAGATGGTGGCATTGATTTTGAACCAACCCAACTGGAAGTAAAGGATTTCGTCAGGATTAATGGTCATTCTTTCACCTCAGATTGCAGTTCATTTGTTTTCAGCTTATAGGCCAGCAAAGTGCGGGCAACGATAAATCCGGCCAGCGCTGCAAGCAGGTAGCGCCAGTCTGCTCTCAGCAGCAAAAAAAACCCGGCCAAAACCACGGCGACACGCATTATGAAACTAAGCAGAACCAGCAGGTAGGGATAAGTTATACCGGTAATTTTCTGCACAGTCAACCAGAGGCCACCGAAATAGAAAAATCCGAGTAATATGCCGACCAGCGTAGAGAGAATTAAGTAGAACCAGAACATGCTTGGTGCCCTCCATAATTAACCGGCTGAAGTTCTTATGGCCATGGCCCGCCATGCCCCTACATTCAGCATTTTGTTCTCTTCAAGACATATTTTATGCAAAAGCTTATTTCAGTCTTCTTCACCATCATTACTGTCACTTTCATCGAGACGGCTTTCCCGGTTGACCCAGTACCAGGCATTCATGCAGCCCACGATTAAACCGATGAAAAGAAATGTTAATGTCCATGAATAAGGACTTGGCCAGGTACGGTCCACCCAGACCCCTATCACTACGCCAATAATTGTCGTCATCGCTACGGTCCAACCAACCACCCCAAACATGCCAACGCCAAACCAGATGTTGCGTTCACGGGTGCGGCGTGCTCTGGCTTTCCTGGTTGCTTTCCTGCCGACAGTGCCACTGAGCTGTTTTCCTTTATCTGTCTCATCATTGCCGCTCATCTTTGTCCTCCTCCCAGGCGTGTAAAGCGGCGAAGCGTGTCTGCTTCAAGCCTGGCCATGACCGTGCGGGCTTTTTTTTCGTTTTCTCCCAAAACCATTAGTTCATTCCTTACCGTATCTTCCAGTTCTTCGAGGTCATCACCGGGTATTGCCCTTGTGGCCGATATAAGAACCTGCTCTCCCTGCTTGACCAATACCCCTTCATCAAGGGCAATAAAATATTCATCGTCGTCTAAAGTGATGTAAGAAAAAATACCGGGAACAAGGGCAGCGACGAAATCTATATGACGCGGTAAAATGGTGAAGAAACCGTTTTCCGCTTCTGCTGTTAGCTGCATGACCTCTTCTTCTAAAAAAACTTCGGCCGGCAGCAGGATTTTAAGAATCAGCTTAAACACTCCCGCTTTTTAGTCTACCTGCTCCCTGACTGTCGAGCCGGTTTCATTTTCAACTTCGCCCTCTTCTAAACTGTCATAACCTTGATCTTCTGTTGCTTTTGCTTTAGCGGATTTCTTTTTAATATCACTGATTTTGCCAAGCATGTAGAGATCCGATTCCGGGCGTTCAGCAAACTCGTCGTTTAAAATCCTTTCACATCCATCAAGGGCATCTGCCAGGTCAACCACCCGGCCACCCAGGCCGGTAAATTGCTCGGTAGTTACAAAGGGCTGGGTCAGGAAACGCTCCAGGCGGCGGGCCCTGTTAACAACCTGACGGTCATCCTGGGAAAGTTCTTCCAGACCGAGCATAGCAATAATATCTTTCAATTCTTCATACTCGGCAAGGTTGCGCCTCACTTCCTGGGCAACCCTGTAGTGACGCTCGCCAACCACGAGAGGGGTCAACATTTTTGACCAGGAGCGCAGGGGGTCTACTGCCGGGTAGAGTCCCTCGCTGGCCCTTTTACGCGAAAGGATGATGGAAGCGGAGAGATGGGCAAAAGTATGAGTAGCCGAGGGATCGGTAAAATCATCGGCCGGGACATAAACCGCCTGGATCGAAGTTATCGCTCCGGTTGCCGTGTTTGATATTCGCTCCTGCAGCTCGGCAATTTCTGTCGAGAGGGTTGGCTGGTAACCGACCCGTGAAGGCATCTTGCCGAGCAGGCCGGAAACTTCCGATCCGGCCTGGACAAAGCGAAAAATGTTATCTATTAAAAGCAGAACATCCTGTTTGTCCTCATCCCGAAAATACTCGGCCATGGTCAGCGCTGAATGGCCAACCAGGTAGCGGGCTCCCGGAGGCTCATTCATCTGACCAAAGATCATTACAGTATTATCGAGAACACCTGCTTCTTTAATATCGCGATAAAGCTCTTCCGCTTCCCGGGAACGTTCACCGATACCACAAAAGATGCTAACCCCCTCGTATTTGCCGACCGTGTTATTAATCAGTTCGGTAATCAATACTGTTTTACCAACGCCGGCTCCGCCAAAGAGTCCGGCCTTTCCTCCCCTTTCAAGGGGAGTGAGCAGGTCTATAGCCTTGATTCCGGTTTCAAATATTTCCGAGGAGGTCACCCTCCTGCTAATCGGTACCGATGGTAGGTGGATGTCCCTTCTTTCGATATCGACCAGAGGCTCCTTTTCATCGATTGTCTCACCAAAAACATTAAACATGCGCCCGAGAACAGGCTTGCCTACGGGCACACGGATCATTTCCCGGCAATCAATGACCGGGTCTCCTCTTCGCAAACCACTGGTCGAGTTAAGGGCAATGCCGCGTGCCATTGCGTTTTGATGATGAGATACAATTTCAATTACAACGTTCCTGTCAGGCCCTGCTTCAACCCTGCCATGTAGTGGCGGCAGTGTCTGCGGAAAACAGACATCAACTACACTTCCGCGAACCGCTTTTACAGTCCCTGTATGATCTCCCGGAGGATTAGCAGCTTTATTTTTCACCGTGCACTTACTCCCATGTTCAATTCATTTACTAATTAATTATTTGCCATAACTAGTACGATCCCTTTTTTAAACGCTTAATAAACTTGGCAAGATCTTCGTTACCGGCAAGAAGCTTCTGCGAATCCCTGATTCAAAAATTTATTTTAAAAAAAATTGAAAAAACTATTGACAGAACTTCGCCCCCATGCTATTATAATTTCACCAGGTTCCGAGAGACTGAAAGGTGAGCCAGGTTCGGCTGGAAAGGAAAAGCCGGCAGACGAAAAAGGTGCAAGCCTTGATTGAAAGCCGGGACAATCCAAGAAAGCCGAGCAGCTGTCAGGAACGGTAGCAGAAAGGCAAGGGTAAGGGTTAAACCGAGCCTCAGCCGGGAAGCACCGGAAACCGCAGCACAGAATCTGCAAAAACTGACCGGAGGCCGTAATAAGTTGTCTGTAGGGGCAACAGAGGATGGCTTGAGATGGACAGGGAATCAGGTTCTGGGGGTAAGACCGCAGGTCTGTTGGGACCTGGTTCTTTGTGGGTTAAATAGTTTTTTTAACATTACAGTAGGCATAATTATTTATTGTTTTAAAGTTGGTTTTTTCCAAAAAGGCAAATTGGAATATGCTATATAAAGCAAGGGGCTTGGTCTGTTAACAGCAAACCATGCCCCTTTTTCTTTCCCGCCTGATTATCATTGCTAATTTGGCTTGCTAAACTCGGCAATAAACTGGAGATTGCGATATTTTTCCTTATAATCGAGACCATAGCCTACTACATAGATGTTGGGCAGATCAAAACCTTTGTATTCAACTGGCACCTCTACAATGCGCCGGGCTTCGACATTAAGGAGGGTGCATACTTTAAGGCTGGCCGGATTCCTGGTTTTTAAGTTGCGGATTAGGTAACCCAGGCTTAAACCGGTATCAACGATATCTTCAACGATTAGAACATGCTTGTTGGTAATGCTAACATCAAGATCCTTGGTAATTCTTACTACACCGGCCGTATCAGCCGATTCGCTGTAGTGGGAGATGCTGATAAAGTCTACGGCAAAGGGAATGTGCACTTTGCGAGTCAGGTCAACGACAAAGTAGATGCTGCCACGCAGGACCCCGATCATAATTAATTCCTGACCATCATAATCTTTTGAAATCTTTTTGCCGAGCTCAGCTATTTTCGCTTCGATCTCTTCCTGGGCGAGAATAATTTTAAGTTGATCACTGCCGGAGCCTTTTTTTTCATTCAAAGTTATTGTCCCTCATCCTGTTCTATACTGTGTTTTCTGAGCAGGCTTTCGAACCCCTTCTTATCAATCAGCCTGACATTGATGTCGGGATAAAGCTCTTTCATCCTTCTGATTTTACGGTTCTTTTTCCAGGCCTGACGCGGCTTCTGCGTGGTCAGTTCAATATAAAGATCCTGGTCAGGGAGATAAAAATCCGGAGAAAAGGCTTCAGTTACATTGCCCTCACTATCCCACTCAAGCAAAAAGGTTTTCGGCTCATACTCCCAGCGAATACGATAAAAGTCAAGCATACCGGCAAAATCCTCTTCACTCTGGTGCATAAATTTCTCTTCATCCTCTTCCGATGGAACAAAGGCCCGCTCCTCAAATTCAACACCTCTGGGTATGTCGCGCATAGCCCGGGGTTCAGCATGAGTACGGTATGCCGCGATAATTATATCTGCTGCATCTTCCAGCCCTACCTTCTCGGTGCTGATAACAAGATCGTAATTACGCAGGTTAGACCAGTTTTGGTTGAATAGTTTTCGATAATACTGCCTCTTATTGTGATCCTGTTCCTTGACCAGCCTGACTGCCGTTTCCGGTTTGAGATCATATAGTTTCATCACTCTCTGGACGCGCTGCGAAAACTGGGCAATAATTCTGATATGCAGGGCAGGAGGGTAATCGGCGAAAAGTATTGAACCTCCCCGGCCAAGGATTACCAGATCCTTGCGAATAGCAAGGTCATAGATGTAATCATGCATGGCGTCAATATACTGCCTGGCTTCAGGTTTCAACTCTTCTGCCTCAAGGAGCTCTTCGAGGTGTTCTGTTGGTTTGTCTACACCGAAATCGGCCAGGCCCTGTATTATCGTATCCTTATTAAGGAGGGTAAAGCGGGCTTTTTCAGCAACCAGGCGGGCTATGGTTTCACCACCGGCCCCAAATTCACGCGATATAGTGATTATACCCAAGCATAAACCTCCAGCTATTTATTTCAAGAAACCGCTGATAATGGCCTCTTCTGCTTCTTCTTCGCTTAAACCAAGCGCCATCAGCTTGATCAACTGATCTCCGGCAATCTTGCCTATGGCAGCTTCATGAACCAGCTCGGCTGCAGCGTCTTCAGCCCATATTTCCGGTATTGAACGGACTTTTGCCTGATCCATGATAATCGAATCACACTCGACATGACCGCGCCCGGCCCCGTAAGCCAGAAGCCTGGGGTTAAAGTTCTGTTTCGATTGGCCCTGGGCCACGGAACGCGATATGATCCTGGCCACGCTTCCTGCCGCCATCAACTTAACTACTATATCGGAATCTGCTGTTTGCACACCATCAGTCAGCAGGCGCTCAAACATGATTAATTTGCCCCCTGCTTTTACTTCAGCCTCGGTAACCCGGTGAGTGTCATCAACCCCGCGTATCTGGATTAGCTCCAATTCAGCGGTAGCATCTTCTTCGATGAAAAGCAGGGTTTTTGGATTTAGAACCCGTTTGCCTGTCCCTTCTCCTCCACCGAAATGTTTTTCACTGTAGCGGAGGGTAGCACCCCGGCGCACAAATATTTCATGAATACCGTCATGCTGTGCCTTCCCTGAGCCGGTATTGTGAATACCACAACCGGCAACCAGGGTTATATCGGAATCAGGCCCAATCTCGATGGTATTGTAAACCAGGTCGGAAAGACCACTTTCGGTAAGAATAACCGGTATATGCACGGTTCCTTCAACTCCGGCGGCAACAATAACATCAATGCCCGGGCGATCACTTTTAGGTTTGATCTCTATACCATCCATGGAACGCCTGTCCACGCCCTGACCGTCTTTTCTGATATTGAAGGCTCCGGGCGGCTCTCCGTGCAGGTCGGCTATCTCGGCCAGCAGTTTTTTATCGAGGGCAGTCAACATATTTAAGATCCTCCAATTGGCAATTTTGACGACATGCACACTGGGCGCTTTCTTTAATCAGAGGCCAGATCTTTTTCTGATCACCGCGCATACTGACTGTTCCATCCTTGACCAGGATGATCTCATCGACCATGTTAAGAATTTTCTCCTGGTGAGAAATGATCACGGTGACGGAGTTCTCCCGGTGGCTAGAACCGATCACATCGATAAGCTGTTCAAAGCTCCACAGATCGATACCGGCCTCAGGTTCATCGAAGATACGCACCCTTGGATTCTGGGCCAGCAGGGTGGCGATTTCAATCCGCTTCATTTCGCCTCCCGAAAGACTGTTATCAAGAGTTCGTTCTCTGTATTCATCAGGACAGAGGCCGATTTGGTGCAGGACCTGGCAGTGCGGCCTATCCTGGTTCCCCGCAGCCAGGGCCAGGAGATCATTGACCTGCATACCCTTGAACCGGGGTGGTTGCTGAAAAGCATAGCCGATACCTAGGCGCGCCCTCTCCGTAATGCTCAGAGCGGTAATATCCTGGTCTTCATAAAAAACCCGGCCGCCGGTAGGCTGATAAATGCCCATCACAACCCTGGCAACAGATGATTTTCCACTCCCATTGGGGCCAGTCAGGGCATACATTTTACCGGCTTCAAAATAAAGATCAATATCATGTAAGATAGAGATTAAGCGATCATCAACGGTCAAATCAAGGCTTATATTCTGTAAAGTTAACAATGTTCCAGGTTGTCCCCTTTCAATATTTTAATTATTCTTCCTGCCCCCTGAGTTCTTTTTCAAAAGAGACAGGAACACCTTCAGGATTTAATTTAAAGAGCCTCTGGCTAATTATTCGCCAGGGCCCTTTCTTTTCCTGCCATTTGCCGGTCAATGAAGTTTATTCCACTATTTTACCTGCAGTGCTGCCAAGGTTTCCTTAGGGAAAGGATATGTTTTAATCATTGCCAATTCTCGCTATGATCGTCAAAGAGGCCCTTTCCGGTTGTAACCGGGCAGCCACTCAAACAAAAAATGTAGTAAATGTGTACACATATGCTATTGACAGCAAAGAGAGCAAGCCCTATAATAAAATGTAGTGCCAGTTACTACATTAGGGTGTGGTTGAAATGAAAAAAAATTATATCGGCATCAGGGAAGCAAGGATAAACTTAAGCAAATTAATCCGTGACGTCCGCAGTGGCATGGAAATTATCATTACTGATCGAGGAACACCTGTAGCAAAATTGATCCCGGCCGAGGGTAAAAGCCTCTCCCTGGAAGAACGAATAAAGAATTATGAAAGTTGTGGACTCATTGATCCATGCCCGGGCAATGACAAATCAATCCTTTCGCCGGTTGAATTACCCGTCGGCTTTATTCAGCATTACCTGAGAGAGGAAGAAAGCAATGACTGAGAAAATGGTGGTCATATACTGGGATTCATCAGCGCTGCTGTCTTTCCTTTTCAAGAACGGTTACAGTGAAAAGGTCATTGAGATGGCCAGGCATAAAGGTGTCCACCTTTTAACAACACTGGCCATAGCTGAAGCTTATACTGTAATAAGCCACATCCAGCGACATGACCTGCTTTCTGAAGTTCTGGTTGAATCACTGTTTGACATGCTCGAGAAGGGTTTCTGGAGCCGCTTGAACGTTGTCCCCGATAGCAGGGCTTTAAAGGAACTGGCCCGTAAATGGCCCCTGAAAGGCTCAGGTTTATGGCACCTGGCAACAGCAAAAACTTTACAACAGGAGTTTCCGGAATTGATGCTTCTAACGGTCGATCAAAAATTGGCCAGGGCCTCAAAGGGAGAAAAGATTAAATTATGCATGGCAATCAATAACAGGGATCTATGAGTCAAATAAAATAATCTATCTGAAGAGAGGAGCTGTTTGGCAAATGAAAATGTGGCGTTGTGAGGTCTGCGGTTACCTGCACGAAGGTGAGGAGCCTCCCGATTTTTGCCCCAAGTGCGGCGCACCTAAGGAAAAGTTTGAATTGCTTGATGAGGAAGAAGCTGAAATGATGCGTGATGCACTGGCAACGAGGGAAAAGTATGCCAGCATTTACGATCACCTGGAGGCGATCAACAAAATCGCCCAGGAAGGGATTGATCTTAACCTTGATGAGGGTTGCAATGAAATATTCAGCCAAACCCAAAAAGATATCGATAATATCAGGAAAATGATCAAAGAAGAACTCGCAGGCCATGCCCAGGAATGCATCTGGGTCAAAGTGGCAAGTGATGGCTTGCTTGATTAAAAAAATTAACAGAAAGTGAAATGAGGTGAATAAAATGGGAAAAGCAGTTGGGATTGACCTCGGTACAACTTTTTCGGCAGTGGCAATCATTGAAGGCGGCAAACCGGAGGTAATTACCAATGCTGAAGGTTCAAGAACCACCCCTTCTGTTGTTGCCTTTAAAGATTCGGATGAAAGGTTGGTCGGCCAGGTAGCAAAACGCCAGGCCGCACTTAACCCCGAAAGAACAATATTTTCAGCAAAGCGGTTTATCGGCCGCAAATTCGCAGAGGTTGAAGCAGAGCGTAAATTGGTACCATATGATGTCGTTTCCGGACCGAATAATGCTGTTCGTTTCCAGGTAAACGACAAGAAGTATGCGCCGGAAGAAATTTCTGCCATGGTACTGAAAAAAATCGTTGAAGATGCATCAAAATATCTAGGCGAAAAAGTAACAGATGCCGTCATAACGATACCTGCTTACTTTAACGATTCACAACGCCAGGCGACAAAAGATGCCGGTAAAATTGCCGGTCTAAATGTCTTACGCATCATCAATGAACCGACGGCGGCTTCACTGGCCTACGGTCTGGACAAGAAAAGCAACGAAACAATTCTCGTTTTTGACCTCGGGGGTGGAACATTTGACGTTTCGATCCTGGAGGTAGGTGACGGGGTCTTCGAGGTAAAAGCTACCAACGGAGACACCCACCTTGGCGGTGATAACTTTGATAAGGCCGTTGTAGACTGGTTGGCCGATGAATTTAAAAAAGATCATGGTATCGATCTGCGGCAGGACAAGCAGGCTCTGCAGCGTCTAATTGAAGGAGCAGAAAAAGCAAAGGTTGAGCTTTCATCTACAACGGAAACATCAATCAGCATACCATTCATTACTGCCGGAGCAGATGGCCCCAAGCATCTTGATACCAAGCTGACCAGGGCCAAGTTTGATGACCTGACCCATGATCTGGTGGAACGCTGCCGACAACCGGTTAAAGATGCTCTGGCCGATGCAAAACTTACAGAAAAGGATATTGATGAAATAATCCTGGTCGGAGGTTCAACAAGAATTCCGGCTGTCCAGAAACTGGTTCGCGAGATGATCGGTAAAGAACCGAACCAGAGCGTAAACCCAGATGAAGTCGTAGCCCTCGGGGCAGCGATTCAGGCCGGTGTGCTGGCCGGCGAAATGGAAGATGTTGTTCTTCTCGATGTCACTCCACTTTCGCTCGGGGTTGAAACCCTTGGTGGGGTTATGACAAAAATCATTGAACGCAACTCGACCATTCCGACCAGGCACAGTGAAGTGTTCTCTACGGCCGAAGACAATCAGCCTGCAGTTGACATTCATGTGCTACAGGGCGAACGGGAGCTGGCTAAAGATAACCGTTCACTCGGCCAGTTTAAATTGGAAGGCATCGCCCCTGCACCCCGTGGTCTGCCGCAAATAGAAGTATCATTTGACATCGATGCCAATGGCATCCTGAAGGTAAGCGCCAAGGACAAGGGCACTGGTAAAGAACAGGAAATCACTATCAGTGGCTCAACAAACCTTGAACAAGATGAAATCGAAAGAATGGTCAGCGAAGCTCAAAAGCATAGTGATGAAGATAAAATAAGGCGCAAAGAGGTAGACGATCGCAATGAAGCCGACAGCCTGGCCTACCAGGTAGAACGCCAGCTTAAAGAATTGGGCGACAAGCTGCCTGTCCATGAAAAGGCAAGGGTTGAACAGGTCTTAAACGATCTTAAGCAAGCGCTGAAAGATAACGCGCCGATCGAAAAAATTCGCAGCTTACAGAGCGATTTACAACAGGCGGCTCACTCTCTCTCGGAAACTGCCTACCAGCAAACCAAGGCAGGAAGCGGTGGTACGGGCAGCTCAGAAAAGCCCGATAGCAACGACGGTGACGTTGTTGACGCCGAGTTCGATGAAAAATAAGATCTATATAGCATGGCAAAAGTCAGCGTAACCTTCCTCCACCCTCTCCCGCCGGGAGAGGGTGGCCGGGGAGAGTTTGGAGGTACAGTGATGAGTGAGACAAAAAACAATAATGGCATCAACAGTGAACTGGAGAAAGATCCGCTTTACCCTCTAAACAGGGAACTCGAAAAATTGCGACAGGAATTGAAAGAAGAAAAGAATCGACACCTCCGGACACTGGCCGATTTTGACAATTATCGAAAACGAACCATGCGCGATGCCAACAATAATCGCATTCAGGCCAAAAAGGAAGTGTTGACTGACCTGCTTGACTTTCTTGGTTTTTTTGACCAGGCTCGAAAACAGGTTCAGGATCCTGCCGCAGCCAGTGGTATGGAAATAATGGCCCGGCAGTTTCAGGAACTTCTTAATAAGCACGGGGTCAGACCGGTTGAGTGCCTGCATAAACCTTTTGACCCGGAAGAACAGGAAGGTATTGGCTACATAGAAACAGGCCAGTGCCCGGATGGCTGTGTGGCTGAAGAAATTTGCACCGGCTATAAAATGGGAGATATCCTGCTCAAGCCGGCCCAGGTTATGGTAGCCCGCAATCCAGAGCAGAAAGAATAAGCCAACCAGGGATTAGTTTATCGAACAGGTATAGGCAGTTTTAAACATTAAACCAGGACGACGTATATGTTGGAGGAATTGGCATGTCCGTAAAATTTCAGGATTATTATGAGTTGCTGGAAGTAGACCGAAATGCCAGCGAGAAAGAAATTAAGGCCGCTTACCGCAAGCTGGCCCGCAAATGGCATCCCGATCTACATCCGGCCAATGAAAAGAAAAAGGCGGAAGAAAAGTTTAAACGGATCAATGAAGCTTATGAAGTTTTAAAAGATCCGGAGAAAAGATCCCGCTATGACAGGCTTGGCAGCAATTGGCGTAACGGCCAGGATTTTCAGGCTCCACCGGATATGGATGGAGTTCGCTTTTATACTTCGGAAGATTTCGCCTCCGGTGATTTCGGAGGTGGTTTCAGTGACTTTTTTAATACTTTTTTCGGAGCTGGAGCAGGCGGAACGGGGCGCACGGGCAGAAGCGCATACAGGCAGAAACAGCAGGTGCATGGTGAAGACCTGGAGAGTGAAATAGAGCTGACACTCGAGGAAGCTTACCGGGGAGTCACCCAGTCACTGCGCATTAGCGTTGGCTCTCTTTGCTCAGCCTGCAACGGAACGGGAATTCAAAATAGAAGCTTTTGTACCAACTGCGGCGGCACCGGCTCTGTGCCTGACGAAAAAGTCCTCGATGTCAAAGTTCCGGCCGGGGTTAAAGAAGGCAGCAGAATTCGCCTTAAAGGCCAGGGAGGTATTGGTCTGGGGGGAGCGCCAAGAGGTGACCTTTTTCTCAAGGTCCGCCTGAAGCCACACCCTTATTTTACCCTTAAAGGTGACGATATCGAAACCGAAGCTGTGATACACCCCGACCAGGCTGTGCTGGGCACAAAAATTCCGGTCAAGACAATTGACGGAGAAGTAAGCGTAACTGTACCACCGGGCAGTCGTAACGGGAGCAGACTACGGCTACGCGGGAAGGGTTTTCCTGGGAAAAGCGGCACCCGCGGCAACCATTATATTCGGTTGGTAATTGATATTCCTCCTGATCTAAGCTCAGATGAAAAAGACCTTTACAGGAAGCTGCAAGAGCTGCGGAAAGGTGGGGTGTGATCACCATGAAACTAATGCGGATTTACTGCCACTCAGAACAGGGACAGAGGTTTAAGATTCGTCTTTTAAAATATCACCCTGAATTGCTCAGCATTTATAAACAAATGGGCATTATTGATATTGAAGAAGGAACAATATGTCATGAGGATCTGCACCGCCTGCAGAAGATCTTGCGGCTGAAAAGAAACTGCGGTGTTAATACAGTTGGTGCAGCCATTATTGTCGATTTACTGGAAAAAGTTGAAGATTTGCAGGACGAAATTGAAACTTTACGCAGAAAGTAGGTGATAAAAATGGACCTGAATCGTTTTACCAATAAATCTCGAGAAGCGCTTGCGGCAGCCCAGGAAATGGCTGCCAACCGCGAGCATCAGGTTGTCGGACCGAGCCATCTTCTGGCGGCACTGCTTGACCAGGAGGAAGGCCTGGTTGGTCGGTTCATAGAGCATGCAGGTGCAGATAGCGCATCAATAAGGCAGGGGCTCGATCGTCTCTTAGCCGCTATTCCGCAGGTTTCGGGTTATGATAGCAGCCTGCAGATGAGTTCAGCTCTGGCCCGCGTCTTATCAAAAGCGGAACAGGAAGCCAAACAACTAAAAGATGACTACGTCAGTGTTGAACACCTCCTTCTGGCCCTTAGCGAGGAAAGCGAAGCTGATCTAAAAAAGCTGCTAATTCAAGCAGGCCTGGATCGAAATGCCATCTTAAATTCGCTAAAGACGATTCGCGGTTCACAGCGGGTAACCAGTGACAGCCCGGAAGACACCTATGAAGCTCTGTTAAGGTACGGGCGGGATCTGACCGAGGAAGCCGAAAAAGGTAAGCTTGACCCGGTAATCGGCCGGGATGAAGAAATACGGCGGATAATGGAAATTCTTTCGAGACGAACTAAAAATAACCCGGTTCTGATTGGCGACCCGGGCGTAGGTAAAACTGCTGTTGTAGAAGGCCTGGCCCGCAGAATTATTGCCCGCGATGTTCCCGAGGGTTTGAAAGAAAAAAGGGTAATTGCTCTCGACATGGGAGCTCTTGTTGCCGGGGCCAAATACCGCGGGGAATTTGAAGAGCGACTGAAAGCCGTTCTGAAAGAGGTCCAGAGCGCTGAAGGAAAAATTATTCTTTTCATTGATGAATTGCACACTGTTGTCGGCGCCGGTGCCGCAGAGGGAGCGATGGATGCCGGGAACCTGTTAAAACCGATGTTGGCCCGCGGTGAATTACAGTGTATCGGGGCAACAACCATTGATGAATACCGCAAACATATTGAAAAAGACGCTGCCCTGGAAAGACGGTTCCAACCTGTCCGTATTAATGAACCATCGCTGGAAGATACCATCTCTATCTTACGTGGCCTGAAAGAACGTTATGAAGTTCACCACGGCGTGCGCATCCAGGATAGCGCTTTAATCGCCGCTGCAGTATTGTCGGATCGCTACATCAGTGACCGGTTTTTGCCTGACAAAGCGATCGACCTTGTAGATGAAGCTGCTGCTCACCTGCGGACACAAATCGACAGCATGCCTGCTGCCCTTGATGAGATTACCCGGCGAGTGATGCAGCTGGAAATTGAAGAAGCGGCATTGCATAAAGAAAAGGACGCTGCTTCAAAGGAGCGCCTGGAAAAACTAAAGCATGAATTAGCTGAGCTGCGATCAGAAGCAGATGCCATGAAAGCACAGTGGCAAACTGAAAAATCATCTATATCCAGGGTGCGAAACATTAAGCGTGAAATAGACGAAGTTCGCACCGAAATTGAAAAGGCCGAAAGAGAGTATAATCTCAACAAGGCTGCTGAGCTGAAGTATGGTCGCCTCAATGATCTGGAGCGAAAACTCCAGTCGGAGGAAGAACACCTGGCCGGCAAGCAGAAGCAAAACATGCTCCTCAATGAAGAGGTGAGTGAAACAGAAATTGCCCGGGTAGTTTCTCGCTGGACCGGGGTGCCGGTTACACGCCTGTTAGAAGGAGAGCGCGAAAAGCTGATCCGCCTGGAAGAGATTCTCCACGAAAGAGTGATCGGGCAGGACGAAGCGGTAAGCGCTGTTTCCGACGCCGTTTTAAGAGCCAGGAGCGGGATCAAAGATCCAAACCGGCCGGTAGGCAGCTTTATCTTTTTAGGCCCTACCGGCGTGGGAAAAACCGAACTGGCCCGCGCCCTTGCCGAAGCCCTTTTTGATGACGAACGTAACATGATTCGCCTTGATATGTCTGAATACATGGAAAAACATACTGTAGCCCGCCTGGTCGGGGCCCCTCCCGGCTACGTCGGATACGAAGAAGGCGGTCAGTTAACCGAAGCAGTGAGGCGTAAACCTTACAGTGTTGTTTTGTTCGATGAAATTGAAAAAGCACACCAGGATGTTTTTAACGCCATGCTGCAGATTTTAGAAGATGGGCGCCTGACCGACGGTAAGGGGCGCACTGTCGATTTTCGCAACACAATCGTGATCATGACCTCAAATATTGGCAGCCAGGAGATCCTCGCTTTTCATGAAAGAGGCGGCAATTATGAAGAGATGAAAGAGGCAGTCTTGCGCCTGCTCAGAAATCACTTCCGCCCGGAATTTTTAAACCGTGTCGATGAAATGATTGTTTTCCGGGCTCTTGAAAAAGAGCAGGTGCACCAGATTGCCGTCCTGCTCCTGAAAAAGCTTGCCGGCAGGCTGGCCCAGACCGCCGACCTGACTCTGCAGTGGAACGAAGAGGTAGTTGCCTACCTGGCTGAAAAAGGTTACGACCCCTCTTTCGGAGCCAGACCGCTGAAAAGGGTTATTCAAAATGAAGTTGAAACCCCGCTTTCAAGAAAAATCATCAGGGGAGAAATAACCCCGAAAGATGCGGTACAGATAACTAAAAGAGATTCCGGCTTGGAATTCAGCTAAAAACAAGGGGGCACGGCACGCCGTGCCCCTGTATTTTTTTGCGGTGATTTGCACTGTCTTATCTATTGGCCTTCGATGCCGGCGATGAAATCGCGGCCGGCTTCATAAACCCGTTGCAGGGCTTCTTTATCTTCGGCAATCTCACCCTTCTCGTCGTAACCGCGGAAAGCAATGCTGCCAACCAGCTTGTGATTAATATTATGAAAAAAGACTTTAACGATCTCCAGGGCATTGTTACAGTACTGTTCACGTTTGATCGCCCCGACACAAATAAAAAAGCCCGGATGCTTGGCATCATCGGGAATAAATGGTTTCTGCAAATTGTACTTGGCATGCCACCAGCACTGAAAACGGTCAATAAATGTTTTTAACTGGGCATTCATTGAACCGAAAGTGATCGGGCTGGCCACAACAAGGGCATTTGATTCGACCATTTTGGGGTAAACATCCTGCATATCATCCTGAACAATGCAGCGACCATCTTTAGCGCAGGCATCGCAGGCCTGGCAGGGCTTTATCTTTAAATCATTGATGCGCAAAATCTCGACCTGCCAACCTGCTTCTTCGGCTGCTCTGGAGAATTGATTTAATAGCAGGTCGCTGTTACCTCCCCTGCGGGGGCTGGGAGCAAGCGCCAGCAGCTTTTTCATATATTATCACTTCCTTTACTTTATTTAGCAGATAACTATTGTTTTATCCTTTTTTGTAGGTTAACATATATAAATAGAAATTGGAACATCTCGCACACTCCTTTTAAGGAGGACGGCATGCAGGAACAATATTACGGAAGACCCAGAAAAAAGAAAAATAAATCAGGCCTGCGCATTTTTATCTTTCTTTTCCTAATGGCCATCATCGTTGCGCTGGGCCTATTCAGCATGAGCCAGTACCTGGCCTTACAATCAATGCGCGACGATCTGGATTCACTGCAAAACGAAGTAAACCTGGTCAGGGAAGAAAACACCAACCTGCAGGAACGGTACGAGCAGATTTACGAGGAAAATGAAGAACTGCGCGAAGAGAACTATATGCTTCGCTCTACTACTGTGATAAACCACGGCAATCGCGATACCAATAAGGTAGCAATTACCATAGATGACGGCGCAGGACCTGAATTAATCAACCAGACTCTCGATTACCTCAAAGAATATGACGTGCGGGCAACCCTTTTCCCTATGGGCTGGTGGGTTGAACAGAACCCGGAAGTATGGCGCAGGGCCGTCCAGGATGGCCATGAACTGGGTAACCACACTTACAGCCATGCCTTTTTAACCACCATCTCCGAGGAGCAAATCAGGGCTGAATTAAACGGCTGGCAGGACTCTGTCGACCAGGCCTTAGGTTACCCTTACAAGACCTTATATTTTCGCCCTCCGGGTATGGACGGTTTTGCAGCCGGTCAGGACAATGCTGCCAGACAAATAAAGGAAATAATTGCCGGCAAAGGTATGTTTGCAGTTCTCTGGGATGTAGAACTGGTTTATGCCCTCCGCAACGAGGTTTCCACACCTGCCCGGATCACCGAACATGTTTTAAGTAACGCCCGGGGAGGCAGTATAGTCTTGCTGCACTTTACTCCCAATGACATCACTGCCCTACCCTCCATCCTGGAGGGTTTACGAAGAAATGGCCTGGAGCCCTGTTCTTTAAGAGAATTACTGCTCGCTGAACCACGGGCTTGAGTTAACCCCTCTCTGAATACTGTTAGTGAGAAAAACAAAGGGGCTGTCCTGCTTATCAGGCTGACAGCCCCTTTATTATAAACTTTACAGACTCAATTTATTATTGATTCATCTCATAAACATCCTTGAGAGCAAGCACATGATTATTCCAGATTTCTGCGAAACGACCACTGTCTACAGCAGGTTTTTTAATCATCCTGTGAAGATAATCCATCTGGTTCTCGGTAGTGCTCGCCTTACCAAAAAGAGTAAGGGCAAAGCCGGAAAAATCACGGACCATGAAATCAAAGATCTGATCAATCAGAGCCTGATCAAGACCATAAATTTTTGCATTTTCGAGAATCAACTGACCGTAGACAACAAGGGTAAACATCTCACCGAGAGAAAGCAGAAAATCAGTATCTTTTTGCTGTTCATCATCTGGTGTGGCCGAAGCCAGGAATTCTTTCAGGAGGGCAATCTGTTCCTTAAATACTGCAATATTCGGCAGATCATAGAGATCATAGGCTGCCTGGTAATCATGAAAACGGATTTTACCCAGTCCCCTGGTTGGGCCCTGGTTAAATAAAAAGTCATCATTGGCCACTTGATCCTGGGTGGCCAGATCGGGATATGCTTGTGGGTTGAAGAAATAATTGGCCATAAATTTGAGAATCAGGGCTATGTTGACATGCACTGTTCCTTCAAGCTTGGGCAGAGCGCGAATATCACGGGCTGCCATCTCAAAGTAAGTATCTCTTTCGAAGCCCCTGGCGGCAATAACATCCCAGAGCAGGTTGATCACTTCTTCACCCTGGGTGGTTACTTTCATTTTCACAGTCGGGTTATAAAGCAGGTAGCGCCTGTCTTCCGGTGACGCAGCCCGCATGTAATCAGCCGTGCGCAGGGCAAAAAGTTTCATAGCTGTTAAACGGGCATACGCATCGACAAACATCTGCTTGACATGGGGAAAATCGGTAACTTTCATGCCGTACAAGGTACGGTTGGCGGCATGGTTCAGCGCTTCATAAAAAGCATGGGTACAAATTCCTATTGAAGCCCACCCCAGGTTGTATTTGCCGACATTTACAGTGTTTAGAGCGGTGTTCCAGGCTTCCTGACCACGGGAAAGGATCTCATCTTCATTGATGGGATAGTCATGTAAGATAAAATCGGCCACGTAAGACTGGGAGTTGACAACATTTTTTACCAGTTCGTAGTTCTTATGGCCGTAATTGGCAACAAAGAAAACGTAGTCACCACTGTCAGCCATTTTGCCAAAGGTGGAAACCATCTCGGCAATATTCCCGTTACCAATATAATATTTTTCACCGTTGGCCCGGTAAGTTCCGTCACCCTGCGGTGAAAGGGTCATTTCAGTGGAGTAGACATCGGCTCCGTGGTCACGCTCTGAAAGTCCGAATGCAAAAACATGGCCCTCCTTAAGAAGGCGGGCGGCACGCTTTTTCTGGATCTCATTGTCACTCATCCAGATGGGACCGAGGCCAAGGATGGAAACCTGCCAGGTATACCAGTAGTGCAGGCCGTAAAAACCGAGTATTTCATTAAACTCACAGTTGCGCCAGGTGTCCCAGCGACAGTCCTCTTCACCATATTGATCCGGAGTGAGGAGGTTATAAAACAGTTCATTTTCTTTGACAAAATCGAGGAAGTCTTCATACCAGACCCTGTTGCGATCGTCTTCCTTCAATTTCTGCTTACCCTTACGCTCAAAAAATTCAATCGTTTTTAACATTATTTCACGGGATCGTTCATCTTTGTAAGAACGATTGTGCTGCCTGGGGTTTAATAGGATCATCAAATCTGCCTCCGCTTCTTTTTAGTCGAATTGAGCTGCTCAAGAGCCAATCAATTATAGAACACCCCTAATGCTGCTTCGTCTTTGTGCCGATAGACACTGTCGACCGGGTCGACTGGCGGCACCCTTTTTTTAGATTCGCCGTAATCAGATTGAAACCCTTCCCACTAACCTGGTCATGAATTTCTTTTACCGGAAATGACAGAAGCAGCGATCCGATAAACTCCTGTTGCTGCAATCCGGGCAGAGCTGATCGGACCCCCGGCCACCTCAGGTGCAGCATACTTGGCAGTAATCCTGCGTAAAATCTTTTCTTTCTCAGCAGCCTCAGTAATTTCCTCCACCAGGCCTTCAATAATTACACTGCGGTAACTATAATTATGTTTGCAGGGATTCTCGCCGCTGATCAGGCTGCCATTTTCACCAGTTTGAAAACAGACCCTGGGGTTAGCTTTGATATAATCTATCTTTCGTCCTTCAGGGGCACAGTGAAAGTAGACAGCTTTACTTTCATAAATAAAATTTAGCGGCACCAGGTAAGGTTGATTATCTTTAGAGAGAGCCAGGTAGCCAACCGGTGCCGTTCTGAGCAGGTCGTTGATTTCTTCATCAGCTAAAAAAGCTTCCTTCGCAGTCATAACTCTTACCTCCAATCTATCAATTAAGCAATGATGGCAGAAAAGTAGCCAGGGCAGGAAAAGCAATTAACAAGGCCAGGCAGACTACAATGGCAAAAAGAAATGGCCAGACACCCCTGAAAATTACTTCTAAGGGCACATCCCGGGCCACGCCTTTGACTATATAGACATTCATACCCACCGGTGGTGTAATGACGCCCATGGCAACAACCATTACAATAATAACTCCAAACCAGATCGGATCATAGCCGAGAACAGTCACAGCTACCGGCAAGAAAATCGGAATGGTGAGCAGAATCAGGGCCAGGGCATCAATAAAACAACCGAGGAGCAGGTAGATGAGCAAAATCAGGGCTATTACGGCAAAAGATGGCAGGTCAAGCGCCGCAGCCCATTCAGCAAGGGCAAAGGGAATCCGGCTGATAGCAATAAAACGACCAAAAATAACCGCAGATGCAACCAGTAACATGATCATTGCCGTAGTGCGGGTCGTATCAGCCAGGGATTTTTTGATGATTTCCAGATTTAACCGACGCTGGATCAGGGTTACCAGCATGACCCCGGCAACACCAACCGCACCGGCTTCGGTAGGCGTAAACCAGCCGGCAAAAAGGCCCCCCAGGGAAATTGCAAAAATAACTAATACCTCAACCAGGCCGCCACCCATAGCCTGAAAACGTTCACGCCACCCGGCTTTTGGTCCGGCCGGCCCCAGTTCCGGTTTACGTCGCGACACCAGGTAAATAGTGAACATGTAAAGAAACATCAGCAGAAAGCCGGGAATAATACCGGCAATAAATAGCCTGCCAACCGACTGTTCGGCAGCAATACCATAAACAATAAAGATTACACTGGGCGGTATCAATACACCAAGGGCTCCTCCAGCGGCAACACTGGCCGTAGATAGGGATTCGTCGTAATTGTACTTGCGCATCTCAGGTAGGGCAATAGCACCGATTGTCGCTGCAGTTGCAGTATTTGAGCCACAGACCGCCCCAAAGAATGCACAGGTAACCTGAGTAGCAATTGCAAGCCCACCAGGCAGATGCCCGACAAGCTTGTAGGCAAGGCTGTAAAGCCGGCTGCCAATCCCGGCATGAAAAGCAAGAAATCCCATCCAGATAAACATGGGGATTACACTCAAAGAATAATTGGAAAAAGTTGAAAAAAGATCGCTTGAAACAAGGGCAAACGCTGCCGATGTAGTTGTAAGGTAACTAAACCCGACAAAACCAACGATGGCCATGGCGTAAGCTATTGGCATTTTTAAGATGATCAGAATAAAAAAGAAAATAATACCGACCAGGCCTATTGTGATCGGGTTCAAGCCTGATCACCCCCGGCCAGCAGCTTAAGTGTTTTTAAGAGAACTGTTAAAGCCAGAAAAACAAATCCCAGCGCCACCAGGTAAATAAAAGGATAGAAAACCAGCTGCGTGGTAGGAGCCACTTCACCACTTAAGGCAATGCGGGTTCCATAAGTAAACAAGTGATAAGTGGCAAAGAGTAAAAAGAGAAAAATCGGTCCGTTAATAATTATTTCTATCAGTCGCTGTAAAGAAAGGGGTAATCTTTCCATCATGAAACCAACAGCAATGTGACTGTTTTCTATCGCACAGCGGGCCAGGGCCAGGCCAACTACTGCTGCTGTTAAGAAGCCGACCATTTCATAAGTACCAAGAATTGAACGGTTCAGAAGAGTCCGGCCCAAAATATTGGCCACGACCAGTAAAGCGGTCGCGGCCAATATAGATCCTGCCAGGGTATCTATGATTCGGCTTAATTTAATTACAACTGTTTCAAACATCTGCATTTAATACTGGTCCGCCAATCTTTTCACTGTTTCCAGAATGATTTCGCCGTCAAAACCCATCTGGTCCATGCGTTCAACAAAATCCTTTTGAATTGGCTCGATCTTTTCAATCCATAAATTCATTTCTTCTTCGCTAAGCATTATTTCCTCCTGCCCCGTTTCTTCAACTGCCCAGACCAGGGCTTGTTCGTTCTGGACATCCCAGAGACCGGCCGCTATTTCTTCAAAGAATTTTTCATTTACCGCAGTGATCGTTTCCTGAAGATCGGGAGGTAAAGAGTCCCATTTATCTAAATTCATAGTTACAAAGAAGACCGCATTATAGAGAAAGGGAGTCCGGGTCAGGTAGTCCGTTACCTCGGCGTGGCGCCATCCCTGCAAGACTTCAACAGGAGCCAGGTTGCCATCCACAAGCCCCCGGGCAAGGGCTTCGTAAGCATCCGGCTGGGGCATAGCTTCCGGTGTAGCACCCAGGAGGGCCAATGTATCTGCGCTCAACCCGGCCGCCCTGATCTTCATCCCCTGCAAATCACCCAGATTACGCACAGGTCTGGTTGTGAAAAGATCTCCCGGACCGGTAGCCAGAACAAACATTAGTTTGGTATCTGCCACTTCATCGGGACTAAGTTCTTTGATTCCTTCCCAGGCCACTTTGCTGGCAGAGTAGGAACTTTCATAGACTATGCCGGGCAATTCAAAAGCTTCGAGAACCGGAAAACGGCCACGGGTATAAAAGAACGCCGAGAGGCCGATATCTGCAATACCGGAAACCACCCCGCTGTAGGTTTCGTCGGCCTTGATCAGGGTTTCACCAGGGTAACTGGTTATCTCAACTCTTCCTCCGGTTGCTTCATCAAGAGCAGCAGCCCAACCCTGGACAAGCTCTGTTTCCGCCGGATGACCGGCAGGAAAAAAGTGAGCCAGGCTGAATTCATAAACCTCTCCGTTGTCCTCGATGAATGCTTCGATTTCTTCGACGACTTCTCCAACTTCTTCAATGATCGAATCTTCTGCTGCACAGCCGGCCAGGGCCAGCATAAGCAGGCAGGCCAGGAAAATGATTACTACCTTTCTCATCTCTAACTCCTCCTTCAAAAAGTGTTTAGATTTAGGCCAGGGCACAAATAAATACTCCGGCTGGAGTATGAGAAAGCAAAAATTAACCGGCCCTGCGGCCGGTATATAATACTTGCTTACCCTGCCGTCCTACCATGCTACAAGACTGGTATTTCGACACGGTTTGCAGAATTCCTTCTTATTATCTATATTTTTATTAAAAAGTTAAGACTGCATCAGCCTCCAGGGCCAGGTCATTTAAGGTTGCCGCCCCGGCTATTACTGCCTCTTCCAACAAGTCTTCTTTCTTGATCTCTCCGCCAAAGAGCTGCATGCTCTGCTGGCAGGCCATGATTTTAATACCCTGGGCTACAGTTTGCTGCAACACTTCCAGCAGGGTCGGGAATTCACCAATTTTCACCTTTTCCGCCTCTGTTTTGACCAGATTCTTTAAACCAAGGCCAAGGAAATATATAGTAGGTTCCAGGCCCATCGCCCTGGCTGTCTGGGCCAGTATTAAAGGCGAGTAGAGTCGCTCAGGGGTATTAGTACCGCTGGTTTGCACATAAAGTATTTGTTTCACATCAGCCATCTTATTCAACCTCTCCTTCATCTTTTTGGATTAGAAAATGATATTCTCCATCTTTCTGTCTCGTTGTTATTAATTTATGCCCGGCCCGTCTGGCCCAGCGCGGTATATCCTCCAGGGAAGCCGGATCATCGGCAACTAGCTCCATCAAGTTACCCTTTTCAAGCCTGTCAATTTCTTCTTTGGCCTGCATCACCGGTAAAGGGCAGTAAAGACCAACACAATCTACGCGGTGAATAGTAAGTTTATCTTCCCCGGGGCAATTGTATTTGCCGGAATCAGGATCCGGGCAAATCGGCATATCACAGAAAGGGCAGCTGCACGAACCTTGTTTTTCTTCAATAAGCTTTTCTTTTTTCATCACAACACCTCCTCGAACAAAAATCACAACTATAGCTTGAGTTTTTCCTTAGCCATGTAATCTTCTATGGCTTTATGCAGGGCATCTGCTCCGAGATTGGAGCAATGCATTTTATTGCCGGGTAAGCCACCCAGCTCTTCAGCAACCTGTTTATTGCTTATCTGCAGTGCTTCTTCCAGGGTTTTACCCCTGGCCATTTCTGAAACCATGCTTGAAACGGCAATGGCGGCACCACAGCCAAAAGTCAGGTATTTCACGTCTTCAATGTGGTTATCTTTAACCTTGATCGTAAATTTCATCATATCCCCGCAGACGGGGTTACCAACTTCCCCAACGCCATCAGGGGCATTGATTTCTCCGATATTGCGCGGATTTGAAAAGTGGTCCATTACCTTATCACTGTACTGAGGCATCCTGTTGACCCTCCTTTAAAAATTGATGATAAAGTGGTGACATATTACGCAGCAATGAGCTTACCTTTGTAAAATGCTCCGTTATATAAGGAATATCTTCGCTGCTACTTCCCTTCCCCAGGGTTAACTGCAAAGATCCCTGGGCCATCTCAGGCGGCAGACCGATTGCCGCTAAAACATGTGAAGATTTTAAAACCTGCGATGAACATGATGAACCGCTGGATACATAAATACCGTCCATTTCAAGTCTCATCAGAAGAGCCTCTCCCTCGACGAAATCAACCGTTACATTAAGATTATGGGGGAGACGGTCACGTGGGTGCCCATTTAAGCTCAGGTGAGGAACGTTGCTAAATAAGCTTTCCTTAAGTTCATCCCTGATTGCCTCTGTAGCTGATGATCGTTGCTCAAGGCTCAAAGCAGCAATACGCGCAGCCTCGCCCATACCGGCAATAGCAGCCACGTTCTCTGTACCGGCCCGGAGACCCCTTTCCTGAATTCCGCCTTCAATCAGGGGCATAAGCCTGGTGCCACGTCTGACGTAAAGGGCTGCAGACCCTTTGGGTCCATAAAACTGATCTCCGGCCAGGGTCAGCATGTTTATTTCCGTCTTATCTGTCCTAAGGGGTATCCACCCCACCGCAGCGGCCGCGTCAGTATGAAAAGGGACATCCTTTTCTCTTGCCACTGCAGCGAGCTTTTCAATCGGTTGAACGGTTCCGATCTCAGGATTGGCAGTCTGAATTGTCACCAATATGGTTTGTTCGTTAATTGCGTTTTTCAGCTGCTCCGGATCCACCAGGCCATAACGGTCAACTGGCAAGAGTGTGATTTCAAAACCTTCTTTTTGTAATGTTTTCAACTGGTTTAGCACGGAAAAATGCTCAATAGAAGAAGCTATAATATGATTTCCCTTTTTCCTGTTAGACCGGACGAAGCCTTTTATTGCCAGGTTGTTTGCCTCGGACGCCGAGGCGGTAAATATTATATCTTTCGGCTCTGATCCAATCAGGATGGCAACATTTTCCCTGGCCTGACGAAGCACTTTTTTCGGTTCTTCTCCAAGGCCATGGCCACTGGAAGGGTTACCGTAATGCTCGCTATAAAAAGGCAGCATTGCTTCAATAACTTCCTGATCAAGAGGAGCAGCTGCAGCATAATCAAGGTTTATCTTTTTCATCACTAATTCTCTCCTTTACTTGCTCACGGTTTGACGTTTCCTTGATCATTAAAAATATATATGTTATAATTCATATATAAATTATAGGATATAAAGATGTGGATGTCAACTCTTTTTAGCAGATAATTACAGCAGGCAGGATATATCAGAAAGCTGTTGAAATTATGCTATGACATCCAGGAGAACCTATAAAATATTTAAGACAGGAGTGATTAATGGTGAAAACCAAGGAAAACCTGATGGCGGCTTTTGCGGGAGAATCACAGGCCAATCGAAAACACCTGGCCTTTGCCCGCAAGGCAGAAAAAGATGGCTTTAAAAACGTAGGGCGCATTTTTCAAGCCATTGCCGAAGCAGAAACGATTCATGCCCTGAAACATTTTGAAATAGCCGATAAAGTTGGCAGCACCCTCGAAAACCTGCAGACGGCTGCTGAAGGTGAGCACTACGAATTCAGCGAGATGTATCCTGAATTCATTGAGACAGCCGATAAAGAAGGCGAAACAAAGGCTTTGCAGTCTTTTGAGTATGCCAACGCAGCAGAAAAAGTCCATGGTGGCATTTTTAATGATTTGAAGAATACTGTTGCCAAGGGGTCCGACCTGGAAAATCAGGATGTCTACCTCTGCCCCGTATGTGGCTGGGTTGGTCTCGACGAGGTTCCTGACCGGTGCCCGATTTGCAATACAGCCAAAAAAGCTTTCAAGCAATTTTAAAATTATGCAACAGGCCTGGTTAAGATGAATCAGGCCTGTTAAAATATTAGCAGTTCAATAATATTTGAGAGGAGAAACACTGGAATGAAAAGTTATGTTTGTGAGCTTTGCGATTATACCTATGAGCCTGAAAAAGGTGATCCGGAAAATGGTGTTCAACCGGGAACAGCTTTCGAAGATTTACCGGATCAATGGAAATGTCCGGTTTGTGGCGCCGATAAAGATGAATTCCAGGTTGTGCCTGATCTAGCCTAACAACTTTTGAGCAAATTTTTTATCTGGATAATGTGTAAAGACTCATTTGTAAACATTTAAAACCTTTTTAGAAATTATTTGAAAAGAATGCTTAACCCTTATACCGGCAAGGGGACAGGTTTTTTACACTGTCCCCTTGGCCTGAAAAGTTCTAATTTTTTTCGACTACAAACCGACCGAACACCCAAAAACCAACCCAGTGAATTATCAATTCACTGTCAGCTAGTTTATCAATAACAAAGAAAGGAATTCCTTCTATCTCTGTTTTTTTAAATCCTTCTTCACTAACCGGTATGCCTGCTTGCACGGCAGGGGCAACTATAGAGCCCCCTCAGCCACCGCGTTGTTCAAGAAAAATGGTATAGGTACGTCCATTCTTTTCCATTTTCTCCAAAGCTGAAGGCATTATCTTAATCTTTTCCAACTTGCTCCCTCCTTTTGATCCTAAATGCAAACACCATCATTTTAAGAATGTTTCTTAATTATAACAGATATCCAGAGATAATGGGAAGACTAAGAAGCCAAAACTCAAAAGCAGGGATGTTTTTATAGCTGTAGAAACATAATAAAATAGTGGAAGCGGTTCAGCCGGCGAAACTACCCGGCTTCACCGACAACTTAAGCTGCTCCTAAGAATTTATGGATAGTCAGTATACCTTGGAAAGACCAATTCTTATTGTCGTACTCTAGGCTGAGCAGTTACAAAAACAAAAATTAAAAGCCAGCGGAGGACTGGAAGATGTTTATTGTTGCCCCCGATAAATTTAAAGGAAGCCTCAGTGCCATTGAAGCTGCAGAACTTATTGCCAGGAGCATAAAAAAGGTTTTACCGGATGCTGAAGTAAAACAATTCCCTTTATCGGATGGGGGCGAAGGACTGGTCGATACCCTGATCACCAGCTCAGGGGGAACAAAACTCGCAACGATAGTAACCGGACCGCTAAACACTCCGGTAGAAGCACAATGGGGAATCATTGATGAAGGTAACACGGCAATTATTGAAATGGCCTCTGCTTCCGGACTCCTTTTAGTGCCCGAGAAACTGCGTGACCCGACAAAAACCACTTCATTTGGTACCGGTGAATTAATTAGAACTGCCCTCGATTATGGCTGTCAAAAAATAATTATTGGTATCGGCGGCAGCGCCACAAATGACGGGGGGGCAGGAATGGCCAGGGCCCTTGGTGTAAAATTTATTGATCGGCAAAATCGCTTGCTTAAAGGCGGAGGCGGCGAGCTAAAAGAGCTGACTAAAATAGACCTAAAGAGCCTGGACCCGCGCATAAAAAAAACTGAAATTGTGGTGGCCTGCGATGTCAACAATCCGCTAACAGGCCCCAAAGGAGCTTCTCATGTATACGGACGGCAAAAAGGAGCTTCAGCTGAAATGGTCGAAATGCTTGACCAGGCATTAATAAATTATGCTTCTGTGATTAGAAAAGACCTGAATATAGAGATCGAAATGATTGAAGGCGCCGGCGCAGCCGGCGGGCTGGGAGCCGGGCTGATGGCCTTTCTGGGCGCTGAACTCAAGCCGGGCATAGATCTGGTTCTCGATACCTTAAAGATTGATCAATATTTAACAGGGTGTGACCTTGTCATAACCGGAGAAGGAAAACTCGACGGCCAGAGTATCCACGGCAAAGCACCCCTGGGTATTGCCCGGCGGGCCAAAAGATATAATATTCCGGTCATAGCCCTGGCCGGTAAATTGGAATCAGACCTGGAACCCTTTCACCGGGAAGGGCTAACTGCCTGTTTTGCTATTGCCGACGGACCCCTGACCCTGGAAGAATCCATGGCAAAAGCACCCCAATTACTCGAAAGTAAAACTGCAGAACTGATCCGGCTGTGGCAGGCCCTAAAAATAACACCAGGTAATAACCTGTTATAGAAAAAGGCCCGCAGTGTGATTCTGCGAGCCTTTGGCAGTTACAAAGGTTTTACTTAGTCATCTAAAGCCGGTTCTTCATCAGTAAGATCTTCATCCTCAGAAGAGTCTTCGTCAACATCCGGCAACTCATCCGGTTCTTCTCCAGGTTCAGGAGGAGCAATGGTAAAAGTAGTCTCTTGTGTTATTTCAATTTCTGAGTCAAGGGCTACAATTTCGCCCCTAATATCCTGGGCCATGAAATCATAGGTTCCCGGTTCCACAAAGAAGAATTTACCCAGGCCGGCCGGAATAACTTCACCGCCGAGCAGATCATCGCCCCATACCTCAAGTTCCACCGGAGAGATGAATACAGTCCCAACATCAACTTCAGTCACGTTAACAACAAGAACCGGCAGTTTGTCATCCCCGCCTATAACATAACGCTGATCTTCACTGACATTTCTGAGAACAGGCAGCACATAGTACTCATAAGTCATGAGAATCAAAGTATACGTGTTCTCCGGCAAAACAAAGGTGTATAACTCTCCCGGTTCGATAACCTCATCGATAAGGAGTTCTTCGCCCCACTCATCAATACCGGGGCCATATAACAAGGCATAGGATATTATAATATTTTCAGTTTCATTAACTACTTCGACAGTAATAGTATCTTCGTCACCAGGGGCCGGTTCACTATTTCCACAGCCAATAGCAAGGAAAAGGCAACATAAAAAGCATAAAACCAGCAATATTTTCTTGACCATAGTCAACCTCCGTTAATCTTTATCCTTGACCAAAAAGTTAATGTACCTTAATAATCTTTCTCGCCTTAGTCATTTTATCATAACAATTTATTTAATCAAGTTAAGCTAACCTGCTGTCGATCCATCAGTAAATATTCACTGCCCTAATTATAAACAATCAAGCTGTTTTCGGGAAACCCGATATTAACAATTATCTGCAGGAAAAAAGCGATAAATAATTTTGGCAAAGAGAAAGCCAACAGGACCGGTGCTGTTAAAAATACTAAGGCCAGGTTTAATAGGCTAAAAAGCAGGCCCGGTTTTACCCGGCGCTGACTTTTCTGGTCGAAATCGTTTATTCGGCATCTGGCAATAATTAACAATTTGTGCGCAATAAAAGTTGTCCGGGCACTATAAATCCCTTTTTTAATTGTTCAAAGGTCACACACGTGATAAAATTTACCAGAACTATACGCAGAGGGAGTGATTGATTTGGGCCTTATAAGCTGGATTGTTATCGGTATTATTTCCGGCTGGCTAGCCGGACTGGTAATGAAAGGACAAGGGTTTGGCTGCCTTGGTAATATGATAATTGGAATAATCGGAGCCCTGGTTGGTGGATGGCTTGCGGCGGCGCTATTCAACGTTCCCAGGGCAATTACCGGCATCAATATCTCTACTATTGTCGTCTCTTTTTTAGGCGCTGTTCTGGTTCTCTACATTGCCGGTTTGTTGAAGAAATAATCTTTATGAACTGAGGGTTAATACTGATGACCCAGCATAAATACCCCTGTACTGTTGGTCAAACTCTATCTCTGAACATTAGCGATTTGAACCATCGCGGTGAAGGTGTCGGCAAGCTGGCTGGTTTTACCCTTTTTGTTCCCGCTACTTTACCCGGCGAAACTGCACGGGTAAGGGTTATCAAGCTGCACAGTAATTACGGGACAGCCAAACTGCTTGCCCTGGAAACAGAATCTGAAGATCGCATCACTCCACTCTGCCCCTACTTTGAAGATTGCGGAGGATGTCAGCTTCAGCATCTATCCTATGAAAAACAGCTTTTATGGAAACATAGCATGTTGACAGAAACCCTGCTACGGATAGCGGGGATCAGAACATTGACCCTTCCTCTTATTGGTATGGATAATCCCTGGCAATACAGGAATAAAGCTCATTTTCACTTTTCCCATCAAAAGGGCTGCTTCAAAGCAGGGTTCCATTCAGAAAAAAGTAACCAGGTTATCGACATTGACAGCTGCATTGTTCAGCATCCCCTGAACAATGAAACCCTTGCTGCCTTCCGTGGCGCCCTCAGGAAGCTCTATGGCAGCAAAGAAGCTCTAAGCAGTCAAAAAGCCTTGCCTACAGGGGCAGTGGTAAGATCATCATTTGACTCTGCCGAGTGCCTGGCAACCATTATCGGGCCCCAGGGCAGCATTGACATTAAATTTTACAAAACCCTGGCCAATCAGATCACTACCGAAGCAGCAAGACCGCCTGCAGGTATAATTTTACTTAATAATAGCAGTAAAAGAGCCAGCCCTGTAACCTTACAGGGCAAAGAACACCTTGAAGAAAAAATTGGCTCCTTTAGATACCGTATATCTCCCCTGTCGTTTTTTCAGGCGAACCCAAAACAAACAAAGATCGTTTATGAAGTTGCGGCCAAGATGGCCGGCCGGTCTAAGCTGGCCCTTGACCTATACTGCGGAACCGGCAGCTTTTCGCTCTACTTAAGCAAAATTGCCGACAGGGTCATAGCTACGGAAACCGAAAAATCAGCCGTAGAGGATGCCAGGCTCAATGCCAGGCGAAATAAAATTGACAATGTTACTTTTATCAACACACCGTCGGAAAAAATCACTTCTTTTTTAGATCAAGATTTACATCCTGATACTGTTTTCCTGAACCCGCCCCGCAGGGGCTGCTCTTCCACCACGCTTGAAGCAGTCAAAGCGCTCGACCCGGCACGAATTATTTATATTTCCTGTAATCCTGCCACCCTGGCCCGTGATTTAAAATACCTGGTTAGTGCAAGATATGCTGTTAACAAAATCCAACCCGTGGATATGTTCCCACAAACCAGCCACCTTGAAGCGGTCACTCTGCTGGAGCGAAAAGCTTGATTATTTTGCTATTTTACTATAGTATTCTTGCCGAAAGATCTTTAAATACGAGGAGCTGCTGAGTATGAATAAAGGTAAGTATTTGTTAACCGGCACAATTATAAGCTGGGCCCTGGGTTACCTCGGTGCTGATCGTTTCTACCGGGGTGAAGTTGGATTGGGAATCTTAAAGCTAATCTCTTTCGGTGGATTTGGAATCTGGTACCTGGTCGATGCCTATATCTGGACCATGGACCTGGGGAAGCATGACAGGGGAGAAGAGTAGTATCTCTCAAAAGCGGTTTTACTAGCTTAACTGGAAAAGAATTTACAGAGGGCCATAAAATTTTATATTTCTTGGCCTGATTGTGAAGATGATAGGAATGATCAATTGACCAGTGAAAATGAAAATGTCTACAATTTAGAAATGGACGGCCGGGAAATAATTTTAATCGGCACAGCTCACGTTTCAAAAAAAAGCGTTGAAGATGTTAAAGAGGTTATTGAAACCAAAAGGCCCGATACAGTCTGTATCGAGCTTTGCCAGGCACGTTACCAATCAATCGTCGATGCCGATAAATGGAAAAATACTGACATTGTAAAAATCGTCAGGGAAGGTAAAGCCCTCTTACTGTTGGCCAACCTGGCTTTATCGGCTTATCAAAGAAGGTTGGCTGAAAAGTTTGGTGTAAAACCTGGTCAGGAGATGATCCAGGGTATCACTTCAGCACAGGAAATTGGGGCTGAACTATGCCTCGCCGATCGCGATATCCAGGTTACAATGGTCAGGCTATGGCGAAGTATCAGTTTCTGGGGCAAGCTTAAACTGCTTTTTAACCTGCTTTTAAGCGCATTCGCCGGTGAAGAATTAAGCGAAGAAGATCTGGAAAAATTAAAAAGCCAGGATATATTAACTGCAGCCCTGGATGAGTTATCTCGTGCTTTCCCACAGCTTAAAGCAATTCTCATCGATGAAAGAGACAAATACCTTGCCAATAAAATAAAAAAGGCCCCCGGAAACAAAGTTGTAGCCGTTCTCGGCGCCGGCCACATACCGGGAGTTAAAGAAGAACTCTACAAAGAACAGGATATGTCTGAACTATCACGAATTATACCGGCTTCAAAGAAAACCCGCATCATAGCCTGGGCTATACCCCTGATCATCATTACCGCTATTGCCCTCACTTTTTCCGTAGACAGGGCGGCGGGAACCGAGCAGATTATCAGCTGGATCCTTTGGAATGGCTCCCTTGGAGTTCTGGGGGCTGCAATAGCTATGGCTCATCCTCTCTCTATTCTGACTGCCTTTGTTGTCGCTCCGATTAGCTCACTCAGTCCACTTTTAGCGGCAGGGTGGTTCGCCGGTTTAACCGAAGCTATTGTCAGAAAGCCAAGTGTGCAGGACTTTGAGAATTTATACGACGACATTCATACCCTGAAGGGCTTCTGGCGCAACAAGGTAACCCATGTTCTTCTCGTGGTTATCTTTGCCAACCTGGGCAGTACCATTGGCACCATAGTCGGCGGCGCCGATGTGATCAACAGGTTTATCCAGACTTATTTTTAACCCGCGGTAATCAGGCCCTTCATTAACCCGAATCCTATCATCCCCAACCGGTCGGGGTGGGGGGTGAAAGAATATATGTATTAACTATTCTCTTGCCAGGAAGTAGCCGGCCAGAAGCGCTGTGACAGGCACTGCGGCAATCAGGCCGATACTGCCAGCCAGGCCCCGCACAAACTCAGTGGCAATTATATCCATGTTGATGACCTTCAACAAATCGATCTGATTACCCATTACCAGCAGTAACATCGGTATAGCAGCCCCAACATAGGCAAGAATGAGGGTATTGGCCATAGTTCCCATTACATCACGCCCAACATTTAAGGCTCCAACTGTCAATTCTCTGAACTTAATATCCGGACAGGCCTGCCTGATCTCTGCCGCTGCCGAGGCAACCGACATCCCTATATCAATGATCGCTCCCAGTGATCCGATTATGATACCGGCAAAAAGCAAACCCCGAAAATCTATGGTGTGATCCATGAAATAGAGCATCTGGGCTTCATGCGAACCAAAACCGGTCAATCTGGCGATACTGCCGGCCCAGTAAGCCATCAAGCCGGCCACGACGACACCGGCAACCGTGCCGAGAATGGCAACCAGCGATTTGCGATTGAACCCGCCAATCAGAAAAAGTGTAAAGGTAATCGCCACAACAGCGGTGGCAATAGCCAGTAAGATGGGATTATAGCCCTCCAGGAGCAGGGGCAAGAGAAAACCGAAAATCAGTAAAATGGTTACTGCCAGGGTAATGATAGTTTTCAACCCTTTGTAACGGCCGACTACCAGCAATGCCAGAATAAACACAGCTATAAGGTAATAAACACCCCGGTCACGTGCCAGGTCCTGAACATGAGCCTGTTCAAAGTTCCCTTCCTCCCCGATGGTTACAACAATAACTTCCTGCCCTTCTTCAAGCATAAAATCATAAACCGGATCCCCGGCAAAATAGGTATTGAGAATGGTAATCATTTCATCACGAAAAGGACCACTGGTTAAAAGCACCACTACTTCCTGCTCAACCACAGTAAAATAATCATGCTGCTGTTCCTCGGTTTCATTAATCAACACGATCCTTGCCCGGTAAAAATGTTCTTCACCGGCAGGCTGGTATTCATCCTCTGTGTAAGCACCTGCGGGCAAGGCAAAAAGCAAAACTAACAGCATGACAAATATAATAATTTTGCTCAAGCTATCACCTTCCTTCAGCTGACTTCTAAATATGGACTGGTGCTCCAAACCATCGGGGTGCTGACCTTTTTAAATTAGCGTCCCACAAAAAGCTGAGTATAATAATGGGTACCATCACTTCTTACATGGATACCAACACCCACACTGCGAAAATTTGAACCCAGAATGTTAGCCCGGTGACCCGGCGAGTTCATCAGCATGTTATGGGCAGAATTAACATTGCCATCAGAATTCATGGCAATATTTTCTGCAGCCGCACTATAACTGACACCATACTGCCTCAATAGATTAGTAAAACTGCCGTAAGTTGGAGAATGATGATTAAAATAATTATTATCGACCATATCCTTACTCTTAGCTCTCGCTGCAGAAGTTAGCTGTCCATTAACCTGCAGAGAAGGCAGACCCGCACTACTCCTGGCTTGATTGATCAAGCTTACCATTTGCTGCTCTTTCTGGCCGGCTGAAGCTGAGCCGGATGGGGCAGATGGTGGTGCTGCCGGTTGGGGTGGCGGTTCGGGTTCCGGTTCGGGAAACTGTTCTATCTTTAATCTTTCTTCTCCTTTGCGGTTCAGGGCCGGATCTTTCTCCCGGGAATAGATCAGTTCAAAATAGTTTATTCTCTGATCAAGTTCTATCTCCGCTTCGGTGTCATCGTCCGGCTCTGTTACAACTGTGCTGTACATACTACTATTGAAAGCAATGAACAACAAAGCAGCCACAATCAAGGCAAATCCGACTATAAGCAAAATCTTAGATCTATTTTTAGCCATACGATGACTCCTCTTCTAAGTTATATACTCCTGCCAGAGGTGCAGAACCAGAACTGCTCTATCGCAAATATATGAGCTTGGTCAGGAAGGGGAAACCTGAGAATTGCTGCTATTCTGTTCCAGTTCACGATGGACCAGCGGCAGATCGCGATTTGTGATAATGCCAATAATCGATTCTGACAGACTACCATTTTGGGTAATCAGCACAGCTTCAAGTTTTTTGCCTTCCTGCTGCCAGTGGTAAAAAAGATCCGGGATTTCAAAAAGAGATTTATTAACCGATACTGCCACGTAGTTATCTTCATGCCCGGCAATCTCAACCACATCCCGAAGAGTTGTATTGCCTAAGTCGATACAATCTTCAGCCAACCTGATCCCCATCCACTTGACAATCATGTTTGAGGTGACTAACCCCACCATCAGGTCATCATCAAGCAGGGGTGCCTGGGTGTAAGACATGCGGCTTAAGTCCCGGATTGCCCTGGAAACAGGGTGATCGATCGAAAGGGTTAAAACTTCCTTGAGAAATAAGGGCGCTACCCTGGGAGGTTCGAGCAATAACCCGGCAATGCGCTCAATATTATTAACTACATCATCAACCGGTACAGCAATGATTTCTCCACCGGCCCGGTC
>CAZVLE010000121.1:0-3816 GCA_964627855.1 uncultured Syntrophomonadaceae bacterium
ATTACGGGGCAAAACCCATACAGAACAGGCTTAACCAAGGTTGGTATGCCCGGATCAGAAATTGGACTGCAGGCTGAAGACGCCACCATTGTTGAACTGCTCAAGCCCTTGGGTTATGCTACGGGACAGTTTGGTAAGAATCACTTCGGCGACAGAAACCAGTATTTGCCAACAGTGCACGGCTTCGATGAATTTTTTGGCAACCTCTATCATCTGAATGCGGAAGAAGAACCAGAGAATGTCGACTACCCTACGGAGAAAGATTACCCCAACTTCAAGAAAATGTTTGGCCCGCGTGGTGTCATTCACTCTTATGCCACGGATGAAGACGACCCAACCGAAGATCCCCGCTGGGGCAGAGTGGGCAAACAGAAAATTGAAGATACCGGTCCTCTTACCATGAAACGTATGGAAACATGTGATCTTGAATTTGTTGATGCCGCAAAAGATTTCATCAAGCGTAAGCACGAAGAAGATCAGCCTTTCTTTGTTTGGCTTAATACAACCTGGATGCACTTTCGGGTTCACCCGCCCGAGGAGATTATCGGTCAGGCATGACGCTGGCAGTCTTTTTACCATGATGTTATGGTCGAGCACGATAAGCATGTCGGTCAAATGCTTGATTTGCTTGATGAGCTGGGTATTAATGAAGACACAATCGTCATGTACAGTACCGACAACGGCCCTCATATGAACACCTGGCCTGATGGGGCGATGACTCCTTTCCGCAATGAAAAGAATTCCAACTGGGAAGGCGCTTTCAGGGTGCCCCTGGCACTTCGCTGGCCGGGTAAAATAGCGGCCGGGACGGTATCTAACGAGATTATCAGCCACACTGACTGGTTGCCTACCTTGCTTTCCGCAGCAGGCGAGCCGGAAATCTCTGAGAAACTCAAGAAAGGCCACCAGGCAGGGGATAAGCATTTTAAGGTTTATATCGACGGCTATGATTTCCTGCCTTACTTAACAGGCCAGGAAGAAAAAGGACCCAGGCCTGGTATTATCTATTTTTCCGATGACGGTGACCTGGTTGCCCTGCGCTATGATAACTGGAAGTTTGTGTTTGCCGAGCAGCGCCAGCAGGGAGGTCTTCAAATCTGGTTTGAGCCCTTTACTTTTTTAAGAATACCAAAGATGTTCAACTTGCGTACTGACCCATTCGAAAGGGCTGACATTACATCCAATACCTACTGGGATTGGCTGATTGACCGGGCTTATATGACCTATGCTGCCCAGTATTTGGTCAGGGAATTTTTGGAAACATTCAAGGAATTTCCTCCAAGGATGAAGCCAGCCAGTTTTGGCATTGACAAGGTGCTGGAAAAAATGGAACAAGCTTTTAATATAGATTAATTAAACCGGCCCAGGCGGGAACAGCGAGTATTCAGGTTTCACTGTTCCCGCTTGGGAATGCAAAACTTTTTAGTTAATAATTCAGGATAAAGGAGCCAAACTTGATGAACGAGGAAGCCCTAACAGGTCGTCGCCTGACCACACCGAAAGCAGCGGCTGTTGCAGGAATTCTCTTTGCCCTATTACTCGGTGTGGCCTATGTGTTGATTCGCCAGGCTATTCCGATAGATCCGGCTGATCAAAATGCCGCCTGGCTCAAAGAACAAGCGGGTTCGGTGTCTTTAGCTCTTGGGCTGGTTCCTTTTGCCGGTATTGCTTTTCTCTGGTTTATCGGTGTGGTGCGTGACCGGATCGGAGAATATGAAGATCGCCTCTTTGCTTCAGTGTTTTTCGGCAGCGGGTTGCTCTACCTGGCCTTGACTTTTGCGGCGGCGGCGGTGACGACCGGTCTACTGACAAGTTATGCAGTCGATGCAGATAAACTAGTGGAGAGCGGTCTATACCTTTACATCAGGTCATTAATCTGGCAGATTCTCAACGTTTACGCCATTCGCATGGCCTCGGTTTTCATGATCTCCCTGGGTACAATTTGGGTCCGGACGCTCGTCATGCCGCGCTGGTTGGCATTTTTGACTTATATTAGTGCGTTGGTTCTGCTCTTCACGGTTTCGTATAATGTCTGGGTAACCCTGGTGTTTCCCGCTTGGGTTCTGGTGATCAGCGTTTATATCCTCTACGTTAATCTACGCGGGGGTAGCATCAATCCGGAAAATCAAAATAACCTTTAAACAGTGGATAAGATTTTGCAAAGGAGGGATGAGAAAGTGGAAAGAAGAGAGCATGTTTACCAGGATGGCAGCCGTTATGAAGGAGAATGGCAGGGTGAAAAACGTCATGGCCAGGGAGTATGGACCCGGCCGGACAAGACAGTCTATGCCGGGGAGTGGAAGAATGACAAACCAGATGGACAGGGCACCCTGACTCGTCCGGATGGTTTAAAGTACACGGGAAGCTGGCGCGAAGGTAAACGCAGCGGCACCGGAATCTGGTCGTATCCTAGTGGGCAAAGCTACAGCGGAGAGTGGTTAGATGGTAAAAAACATGGCCAGGGAACTGATACTGCCCCCGATGGAACCAGGTATGTCGGTAGCTTTAAAGCCGGTCACCGTGATGGGCTTGGCGCGATCGTCTATGCTGATGGCACTAACTATGAAGGGGAGTGGAGAAAAAATAAACGAGCTGGCCGGGGAGAGTCAACTTTTCATGACGGCACTAAATATTCAGGTGATTGGTGGGATGACCGGCCTGATGGCCGTGGTGTTTTTACTTACGCAGATGGGACAACCAAGACCGGCCGGTGGCAGGAAGGTAAGTTTATAGAAGATCAGCCTGTGGCTAAGGAATACTCAACTATAAGCGAGGTAGGTCAGCATCATAAACCGGCTTGGAAAAAATGGTGGGTATGGGCCCTGGTCATTATGTTTGCAGTTGTTGTCATTTCTGTCCTCGGAGGAGAAGATGAGCCGGTTGTTATTCCTGAGGCACCGGAAGAAGAAATTTCAGCACCCCAACCTCAGCCTGACCTTGATTCACTATGGAAAACGATCACTGATTGGGCTGCCGGGGCGTGGGATAGTATAAAGTCGTTCTTTACAGGCTTGCTTGAGAACCGTGATAGCAACCAGGATTCCCCTCCGGTTGAACCCGAGCCGGAACAGGCACCCGAGGAGGAAACAGAATCACCGCCGGACAGTTAATCTAGCCTATTTTATGGATGATGGATATACGGGTAGAGCGACTTAGGAAATAATATTACTAATGATAGGAGTGATTAGAATGGAACCAATTGAGCGCATAAAACCGCTGGGAATATTTTTGGGTGTTATGATGATCATTATCGGAGTTATTTTTATTGCTATCCCCAGCCAGATCGTCAGTTTTCTGGCGACCCTGATTGGGGCATTGCTACTGGTAACTGGATTGGTGCGGGTAATTGCCGTTTCTGTGAACTGGAAGGATTATAAAAACCAGGTTTTAATGCTACTGTTTGGTCTTGCATTAATAGCTGTCGGCATTTACATGATCGTCAATACCCAGGTTACGGTTACTTTAATCGGCATTATCCTCGGTGTGTTTGCGATACTGATGGCTTTTGATCGTTTTTTATCGGTCACCAGGCGCAAGGAAGGGGCAAGTATTATCCCGGCTATTATTTTTGGGTTTATTCATCTGGCTTTTGGTGTCGGGTTGATCTATACTTCGATGGCCATGTTTTCCATAGTGGTTATTATTTATGGCCTTTACTTTCTTACTGCCGGATTAATGGTGGTTCTCTCTCTAATGCTTTACAAAGATTTTTAAGTTAAAGAGTCAAATGCTTTGAAAGCATGATCTTGCTACCCATGCAAGAAAGTGCAATATCTAACAAAGGTGGTAGTGAAATGAGTAATGTAGTTTCGGAAA
>CAZVLE010000122.1:0-4539 GCA_964627855.1 uncultured Syntrophomonadaceae bacterium
TATCAGCACCCGTGGTATTTTCCGGGATATTACTCTACGCCGACAGGAAGATGATAGCCTCAGAAAAAGTGAAGAGAGGGCAAAGAAGCAGCGGGAAGCGATTGCTGCCCTGGTGCTGGATGATCAGATTTTGCATGGTACAATTACTTCAATCTTTAAGCGCATCACGGAGCTGGCATCAAAGGCTATTGGTGTTGAGCGTACCAGCATTTGGCTTCTTGACGATGAAGCGGCAGAATTGCAATGTCTTTCTCTGTTTGAAGCCACAGGCAGCAAACAGAGCAGCGGTGCAATCCTTAAAGCACAGGATATGCCCAATTATTTTCAGGCTATCTTGAAAGAGAGTAGGATCTATACCGAAGATGCTCAAAAGGATTTGCGGGCCAGTGAATTGAAAGATGGCTACCTGGAACCTCTGGGGATCACTTCAATGCTTGATGCCGGAATCATCATGGGCGGTCAAATCAAAGGTGTCATATCTTTTGAACACGTTGGAGCTTTAAGAAAATGGCATGCCGATGAAGAAGCCTTTGCTTCCACGGTTGCGGCACTGGTAGCCCAGTTCCTGATCAGTGCCATGCGGGTGAAAATTAACAACTCCTTACAGTTTCAACTTAAATTTGAAAAACTGACATCGGGTATAGCCTCTTATTTGATCAGCTTACCTTCCCGGCAAATGGATAAGGGTATTAACTATGCCCTGGAAAAGACAGGGCAATTTTTTACCGCAGATCGCAGTTATGTTTTATTATTCAGCTCCGATGGTTTGTACTATGATACGACCCATGAATGGTGCGCTGAAGGAATTGAGCCTCAAATAGAACGCAACCAAAAATTTCCTGTCGCCAAAACGCCCTGGTGGGTTGAGCAGATTAGAAACAGCGATTTTGTCTATATTGATGATATTAGAAACCTGCCTCCTATCGCCCAAGAAGACAAAGAGGATTTTCTCTGTGAAGATATCAAGTCAATTCTGGCCATACCATTAAAAATTGAGGGAGAGATTATCGGCGCTTTTGGCTTTGAAACGGTAGATAAGAAAAGCGATTGGTCTGATGACCATGCCCACCTTATGCAAATCATTGCCCAGCTGATTGCGAGTGCCATTAACAGGAATATTGCGGAAGAAAAAATTCATCATTTGAGTTTTCACGACAGCCTGACAAATCTTTATAACCGGTCCTACCTTGAGCAGGAGATGCAACGGCTTGAAACACCGAGGCAGCTGCCGATCAGCCTGATCATGGCTGATCTTAACGGCCTTAAGTTGATTAATGATACTTATGGGCACGCGAAGGGAGATGGGGTCTTAATTAAGGCCGCTCTCGTCTTAAAAGACTCTTGCCGCCAGGAAGACATAGTGGCTCGCTGGGGTGGTGATGAATTTGTAATTCTTTTGCCACAAACTTCCCTGGAAGATGCCTTGCTGATGTGCAGGAGGATTAAGATGAAGTCTCAAAACAGCTATACTGAAGAATTACCGCTATCAATGGCCCTGGGTGCTGCTGTAAAAACCACCGAAACAGAGACTTTAACTGATACCCTGCGCGAGGCTGAAGATAATATGTATAAGCATAAATTGACCGAGAGCCGTAGTACGAAAAATACCCTTTTGCAGGCCCTTCTCAAAACACTGGCTGAAAAAAGCTTTGAAACGGAAGCACACACAAGACGGATGCAGCAGGTGGCTCAAATGATTGGTGAGCGGCTTAACCTGACCGATACCGAACTTGCGCGCCTGAAATTACTGATTACCCTGCATGATATTGGTAAAATTAATATTGCTGAGGAAATACTCACAAAAGAGGGTTCGCTGACGGAAGAGGAATGGGAGGCAATTAGGAGGCATCCGGAAATAGGCTTCAGAATTGCCCGGGCAACAGAAGAGTTTGCCCACGTTGCAGAAGGTATTTATGCGCATCATGAAAGATGGGATGGTTTTGGCTACCCCAGGGGTTTGAAGGGCGACGAGATCCCCCTTTTGGCCCGTATTACGGCTATTGCTGATGCCTATGAAGTAATGAGTTACGGACGTCCCTACAAGAAAAAGATGATCAGGAATGAAATACAAGCTGAACTGGCAAGATGTTCCGGCCACCAGTTTGATCCTGAACTGATCAAGGTTTTTCTGCCACTCCTGGAACAGCTTTAATCAGGGCAGTACCGGTTATAAAGATTGATTGAAATATAGATCACTAAGCCTTAAATGCTTGCAGATAAGCTTTCGATTGAAGCGACAATGTCACCGGAGAAGTTAAAAGAGATTACCTTCCGACCGGCATCAGTGAGCGCTTTCCTGTCACCTAAAGCCTGGGCTTTGAGCAGGACACCAAAAGTGACCAATGACCGATCATGACCCGGTTGATCAGGAATGGGCAGTTCATTGGTTGGGTCGGTTGTCAATTGGATGAAAAGTCCTTTTCCAGCATCACCTTTGTGTAACTGACCGGTGGAATGCAGAAACCGGGGTCCGTAACCGATCGTAACGGCAAGGCGAAGTCTGGTCTCAATTTTTTCCCTCAGTGCCTTCAGGACAGAATCGGTTTTAGAATCGGCTTTCAGGTAAGCTTGGATAGCAATATAGCTGCGGCCAAGGCCTTCAATGTCCCCATCTTCAGCAAAGAGAAAAAAGTCATGCCAGACCTGCTCCAGGCTGGAAGCAGGTAAGCCTGAAAAAACTGCAACTTTATCTGTCAGGAAATCTGGTTGCAAAGCAGGCAGCGATCCCTTTGCCAGGTAAGTATTTATCATTTCGCGGGCTATAACTTTAGCTTTTTCAACATCTGGCTGATCGAAAGGGTTTATTTGCAGCACCCACCCGGCCACCGAAGTAGCCATCATCCAGCGAAACATTTCCCTGCCCAGGTCGTAGCAGTCCTTTAGTTTTATCATGATCAGCGGATGCCCACTTTCCTGCAGGGCACTTAATTTTTGGTTTTCACATGAGTCACCGTCCAGGTAAAAAAAGACGAAAAGTCGATCATCGCTGTAAGTATGTGGGGGTTTTATTTGTCCACTTTCAACAGGTACTAGCCCTCTGCCTTCCTTGCCGGTGCTTTCAGCTAGCAGCTGTTCAATCCAGGCTCCGAGTGGGCGCAGGCGTGGAGAAGCAAGCAAGGTTATCTTATCCCGGCCTCTTTTGCCCATCATTCCCAGTACGGTGCCCAGCCAGGCCGGGTGTTGAGGGTTATGCGGGTTAAAGCTTGCAGATGTTGATTGTTCACTGATGTTATGAGCCCTTGCCAGCAACTGCTCACAGTCCATGCCGATTAAGGCTGCAGGGACAAGACCGAACGAAGATAGTGCAGAATACCTGCCCCCTACATCCGGGTCGCCAAAGAATACCTTGCGAAATTTTAGGTTACGAGCCAGGCTTTCCAGCTCGCTGCCCGGATCAGTAATGGCCACGAAATGTTTGCCGGCGTCTTTAGAGCCGATATTTTTTTGGACTTTGTTATAGAAGTATTTCAGCAGGGAGATGGTTTCAATTGTCCCGCCTGATTTGGTTGAAACGATAAATAGGGTCTTATCGTAAACCAACTGCTTTTCTTTTTCAAGGATGGCATCGGGGTTGGTGCTGTCCAGAACGGTCAAATCGAGATAGCCTTTATTGACTCCGAAAATATGGCGATAAACTTCCGGCGCCAGGCTTGACCCACCCATGCCAAGCAGGAGGGCCTGATCGAAACCGGTGTTGCGGATCTCTTCGACAAAACCACTTATTTCCTTCAGAGTATTCTTCATACCCTGGTGAGCTGTTAACCACCCAAGGCGATTTGTTATTTCCTCCGGCTCATTTTTCCATACTGTGTAATCGTGCTGCCAGATTCTTGTTATGATTTCTTCTTCTTGCAGCTTATTTAGTTCCAATTGTAAAGGACCGGCGGGCAGGTTATAACTGCTAACCGTTTCATCGTTCCATTTCATCCTGATTGGTTCCCTTTCATGAGTTGTTCATTGGTAGGTTGAAATCTTATCACAGATTTCACGATAATGTCAACGCAGGGATGGAGCTTTAAGACATTATTAGGAATATTAAACAATTGAGCCAACTATATTTGTCTCTTAAGGGAGTTAATTACCAGTTATTTCGCTGTAAGAGTTGCAATATTTATCTAATTATGTATAATGGTATAAATAAATCCAGTTAGCGGTTTTCTATAAAGTGTTAGAGATGTTGATCCTGATCCTGAGAGGGTGTCGGGAATGATAAGAATTCGCACATATCTATTTTGCTCCATTATTGTTTTGCTGCTTCTGCTTGTCCTTAATACGCCGGTCATGGCCAATCATGAACTGCGAGCGATGACCCGGGAAGAATTTGACCTGTGGCCACAACTGCCCGAGTATACAATCTTTAATTTTTTCCCCGCAAAAGGAACAAACTGCACCTGGTACGCACACGGCCGGATGATGCAGCTTGGTTACTGCAAATATGCTCTTGACAGTATGCGTTTTAATGCCAGATCATGGGCTGATTCTGCGGATAGGGGTGCTGAGGTTCGAGATGACCCTTCAACCCATGCCATAGCATTTTGG
>CAZVLE010000123.1:0-11285 GCA_964627855.1 uncultured Syntrophomonadaceae bacterium
GAAATAGTGTAATGAAGTTAAATAATAGCTGAAAATGATATTTTATCTATCTTGGCGATACTTTTAAAATATCTGTTGGAAGGTGACCTGCAGAAAATAAAAACTATACTGCAATTATTTCATAAGATGGCTAGTGGTGGATTGGCTGTAGATGTGTCAAGGTGACGGATAACTGGTATAATAATTACGATTTGTTTTATGTCTTGATTAGTATATGACCGAACGGACCCTGAAGGTATTATCATTAAATCCTGTTTTGATAATTAACTAAATATAAGGGGTGGAGTGGCAAAAAATGTTTAACAAGATTAAGCCAGTTACCATTTATCTGTTTGCCATTTTTACATTCAGCTTATTTCTTTTCACTTTAGCCGGTTGTGATATCGCCGGGATAGGTGGCGACTCTTCAACAGAGACGAAAGAAAATGAAGAAGCCATTGATACCCCTAATCTGCTTGATATTCCTGCGCTGCTAAAGCTTGATTTTGATAGTGCCAGGGCAACCCTTGACCAGCACTTTGCAGATCCCCCTACCATCGAAGGACCTAAGGAATACATGGGAACAGAGATGACCATATACGCCTATGTTGAAATACTGGAAGATTCTCTGGTAGGTTTAAGCGTGGCTATCGTGAACCTGGAAGATCTGCTTGATGAAATGCCCTTCATTTACGTATCGATGGGTACCATGGAAGGTTTCCCGATGGACTATGATCTGGATGATCTTTACCGCTTCACCAACCTGGATCCCAACTCTACAGACTATTCTCTGGAAGATATTGAAGTTACCGATAACCTGATCAGCCTCATTGTTCGGCAGTAAGGGGACGGAGTACTTGGCACACCGGGTTATTAAGCGGTAACTTTCATTTTATACCCGATCTGGCAGCAATCGTCACCTTTGGCAATCGCTTTTGGCAGTTCAAGCTCACAGCCGTAGGCTTCGCCAATGCTGTTTTCCCCGCACATGACAACATCGCATGTGTTATGTACCTCGTCCCCTTGGCACGCTTTTACTGTTTCTGGATATTCTCCGGTAGATTTCCGCTGTAGCTGTTGCTGTCGGGATCGTCCAGTTCGAGAGAGGAAGTGTAGTCGACGGCAATGCCCCCTCCGAATAAGGTGCCCTCATTATCCTCGAGGACATTTTCGGTGCAGGTTGCCGATGATCTTTCCAGGACTAAGATGCCACCGCCTCCTGATCGTGCCTTGTTACGTCTGATCGTATTATTATTTACCGTAGCAGTGGAGTTGTCGGAGACAATTATTCCTCCACAGACCTCGGCGCTGTTATCTTCAATGGTGTTGTTGCGGATTATAGCGGAAGAAAACTCACCTAAAAATATTCCGCTGTTCAGCTCGCCTCCTGTATGCAAGCTGATTTGGTTGAACTCAATACGGGCATTTGAATTATCACCGATGAGAATTCCCACACCTATAGATTCTCCATTATTAGCGCTTATAGTATTGCCTTTTATCGTAATATCGCAATTAAAAAGGGCCAGTATTCCTCCCGAATTAAGAATTGATGTATTGTTTTCGATAGTATTGTTTTCGATAGTGGCTGTAGAGTTATAGACCACTACGATGCCTCCGCAGAAATGGTCTTCAATATCTGTATCTACTGCAGAATCGAGAAGGGAGCTATTATTCTCAATAGTATTGTTCCTGATTGTTGCCCCCGAGTTGTAGAAAATTAAAATACCTCCGCCGTAGTTTGATCGGTTGCCACCGATCCAGTTATTTTCTATTACGGCTGAAGAGTCGCCAAAGATGGTGATTCCTCCCACTGCGCCCTCATCGTCTTCCGGGTTTATGCCTTCATTATCCCTGATGATATTTTTTTCTATCACCGGAGAAGAACCATTCATGATCAACAAACCGCCACCCACATATTCCCCAACAATCGTAAGCTCACCGTTTACCGATGTTTCAACCTGTTCCCTAACTCCAGTTCCTCCCGTAATTGTCAGTCCGATGATTTTCGCTTCTGGACCTTCGCCGTTTTTGAAGGTGAAGACCGGTCCAGCATTTCCTCCATCAACAACTGTAGAACTGACTATGTCGGGATCATCAGGATCAGTGCTCTGGATCACCAGTTCTTTGCCCTGGAAGTCGACATTTTCAAAATATGACCCTGGCTCCAGGATAATTACTGAGCCATCTTCAATAGCTGAGATCGCCTCCTGAATGGTCGCATAATCATTTGGCACAGAAAAGATTGCTTCCGTTTCTGCCGTCGGCTCATCGTCACCTGCCAGCATTGCGACGACAATCAGGATGATGAAAAGGACTCCGAAACCTGCTGCTGTATATAAGGCCCCACGGAGTATTTTTTGCACCTTGCTCCGGGCTGGCTGTGCCACTCTTCCTGCTTCACCAGCCCCCTCAACAGTGAAACTTTTCTGTTCTGCAGGGTCAGGCGGTGGAGGCGAATCCTGTCCTGCTGAGCCAGGATGAAAAGGTGGGGAGGGTGTGAATGGGGGAGACTCAGGCGCGGCAGCTTCAGCCCTGCCAAGGAGGGCATTCTGGAAATCTCTCACAGTTTGAAAACGGTCTTCTGCTTTAACTGCCAGTGTTTTCATCAGAGTATCTTCAAGGTCGGCATCAATCTGAACTCCCAGCTGGGAAGGTGGAATCAAGGTGTCCTCTGCTAACCGATCCAGCGACTCGGGAGGCATTGTACCGGTGATCATTCTGTAAAAAGTTATTCCAGCGGCATAAATATCAGTCCAGGGACCCTGTTGTCCCCTGCTGCGGTACTGCTCTTCGGGAGCGAACCCCGGTTTAAGAATAATTGAAAGGCTACGTCCTTTCTCGCCAATGGCCTGGCGGGCAGCGCCAAAGTCAATCAATATAGTCTGGCCTTTGCGATTGATAAATATATTATCGGGGCTTACATCCCGGTGCAGCATCTCAACAGCATGAACTTCTGCCAGGGCATCGAGTACAGGCATAATTATTGCCAGGGATTGCTCAATCTCCATCCTGTTGCCCGAGTTTGCAAGAAGCTCTTTCAGAGTTATTCCCTCCACATAGCTCATCACGATATAGGCAGTGTTGTTTTCACGGAAGAAATCACGCACAGATACGATATTAGGGTGTCCCTCAAATTGGGCCAGTGTCTGTGCTTCCTGAAGAAATTTTTCCAGTCCATATTCAAATTGGTCCCGGTAACTACTGGAGGTATAAACAGATACCTCGGTGATCCCGGCCGTTCTGGAAGCAAGCTCCTGGGGTAGAAATTCTTTGATTGCCAGCTTAAGCTTCAGGTTAATATCCCAGCCCAGGTAGGTGATCCCAAAACCGCCTTGCCCCAGGGCAAGGCCGACCAGGTATTTACCTTGCAGTAAAGTGCCAGGTTTTAAATGTTGGGGAGATAGAGCGTCGCTGCCTTCAATGAAACCGCAGTGCGGACATGTTTCAAGGTCACCCTTTTCTTCCATGCAGCCCATACATCGTTGCAAATGTTCCATTTTTTTGAGCAGCTCCTTTCCTTGGGGCAAGTATAGCAGTGATTTTTCACACCTGTCAACAATGTGCCTAGGAACATATTTATTTGCTGTTCCCTTCCCGGATACAGTATAATCAATTAACACTTTCAGGCGTTTAAAGAACACTTACATCCTAACTTAATATTCAGGGAGTTGATTTGAATATGCGCATTAATATTTTTGTTTTAGCCCTGCTCGTTTGTCTTATTCCGACCGGCTGTACCGCACCTTTGACAACCCCGACAACCCCGGATGCGGTTAGTGAGGATGCAAATTACGATAATCCCCTCCTTGCGTCTTTCGATACTCCCTTTGGTGTGCCTCCCTTTGATCAAATCGAGACTGCCCATTTTCTACCTGCTTTCTATGAAAGGATAGAATGGCACGAAGCTGAAATAGAATCCATAATCAGCAACCCTGAGGTTCCCACCTTTGAAAACACCATTGCCGCCCTTGATTACAGCTGGCAGCCACTCGATCAGGTCAGTTATGTTTTTAACAACTATTATGCAAACTTGTATGATGATGAGCTGGAAGAGATTGCTGAAGTAGTTGACCCGCTCCTGGTGGAGCATGAAGACAACGTTATTTTGAACCAGGATCTCTTTGCCCGGGTCGAGGAGGTATATACCCGTAGAGACGAATTAGCGCTCGCTGAAGAAGAGGCGGTGCTCCTGGAAGAAATTTATCGCAGCTTTGCCGAAAATGGTGCCGCCCTGGCAGAAGAAGAACGGCAGAGACTGCGAGAGATCAACCGGGAGCTTTCCCTGCTTACTTTAGAATTCGGGAATAATATCCAGGCCGATACAACAAATTATGAGCTTTATTTAGAAAATCCCACCCTCTTGAGCGGTTTGCCGGACACTGTGGTCGCCGCGGCTGCTGCAGAAGCAGAAGAAAGAGAGCGCGAAGGAGAGTGGCTTTTTACCCTTTATTCTTCTAATGTAATGGCCCTGATCACCTCTGCTGATGACCGCGATTTGCGCCGGATTGCCAATGAAGCTTACATCAGCCGCGGAGGAATCTTTCCCGAAAACAACAACGCCGAGATTGTTAACCGAATCATTGAACTGCGTCTCGAGCTGGCCCGCCTGCTTGGCCATGAAAATTACGCTGTTTATACCCTGCAGGACAATATGCTTAAAGAACCGGAAACAGTGCGCGTCTTCCTCGCTGAATTGTGGGAGGCAGCGCTCCCTGTTGCCCTGGCTGAAGAGGAAATGATCAAAAAGGCAATCGCTGAAGAAGGGGCAAGTTTTGAACCTGCATACTGGGACTGGCGCTATTATGCAGAAATAATCCGCAGGGATGAGTTCGACTTAAACGAAGCTGAAGTAAACCAGTATCTTGAACTGAACAACGTCCTGGAAGGGCTATTTTCTGTCATTGAAAACCTCTGGGGCTTGAGGTTTTCAGAGCAGAACGGTCTTCCCCTCTACCACCCCGCGACATCATCCTGGGAAGTTACCGAGGCTGATGGTTCTCACCTGGGAATAGTCTACCTTGACCTTCATCCCAGACCGGGTAAACAAAGCGGTGCCTCGATGAAATACTTCCGGCCTCAGTATGTCGACCCGGCAGGAAATTTTATTCACCCCGTGCTGCTCATATCCTGTAATTTCAGCAGCCCTGCAGAAGGAGAGCCGGTTCTCCTGAGCTACTATGATGTAACGACCCTTTATCATGAGTTTGGCCATGCCCTGCACGCCCTGCTCTCAAAAGCTCAGTATCCGCTGCTTTCAGGCACTGCCACTCCCAGGGATTTTGTTGAACTGCCATCACAGATCATGGAAAACTGGGCCAGGCACCCCGAGGTGCTGAAAAGTTTTGCCAGACATTATGAAAGCGGCGAGATAATTCCCGACGAGTTGATTGAAAAAATCCAGGAGGCAAACCACTTTAACCAGGGTTTTAATACCCTTGAACTTCTGGCTTCCGCCCAACTGGACCACGAATACCACACTATGAGCGAATACCGGCCTTTTACAATCGAAGAGTTTGAAAAAGAGGTATCCACACGTTTTGGGATGCCCGAGAGCATCTATTACCGCCACGGCAGCACCCATTTTCAACATATCTTCAACTGGGGTTACTCAGCAGCATACTATAGCTACCTCTGGTCGGGAGTCCTTGATGCCGATGCTTTCGAAGCCTTTGTAGAAACAGGCGATCTTTTTGACCAGGAAACAGCGGAAAGATTTCGCCGGGAAATTCTTGAAAAAGGGGCAACCAGTGATCCTCTGGCCATGTACACAGCCTTCCGCGGGCGTGAACCGATCATAGAGCCCTTGCTCAGGCAGCGCGGTCTGAAGTAAGGTCTGTGCTACCCCCTCATGGAGGGGAAAGAGAGCTATTTTCTTTGCGACGCGGCTATGCCGCCCCGGCAGCAAGCTTAACTGAAGAGAACACTTATTAGCCCTTTCTTCATTATCTTGCAGATTCGCGGTGCTTATTAATAATTACTGGTCATTGGAAAAAGGGCTTTAGTTCAGCGTTCCACCTTATCCAGGTCTTCTTTTGTGTCGCGGTTGAAATCACAGGTAAGGTAATCGAGGGTTAGCGGCATGCTCATCTCGAACCTGTTGATTAACTGTATTGCCACCTGAACCTGTTCCGGTTCACATTCCAGCAAATGTCCTCCCCCGGACCTGTCAGCCGATAAGTAGTGCAGGTGCAGGCCGGGCACATTCAACGAAGCCATAAATGAGGGAGTGTAGAAGCCGGCCACTGTGCCCTGCACATTATCAAAATTAAAGACAGACTGTTCAGCGGCAATATCAACCAGCGGTCGCAGGCTTTCCTGCCTGGAGACCGACCTGACCCTGACCCTTTTAAAAAGACCTTCAATCCTGAAGGCATAAAAGATATTTGGAGAAGGCATCAGCATCTGCAGCCACTTTTCGAAATCAGAGTAACCCATGGTTCTATTTAAGGTTTCAACACTAAGCGGCCTAAAAAAAGTGACGCAGGCAAATGGGGTCAGCGCCGCTTCATCTTCAATCACTTTTACCCGGCCCTGCCCGTCTATCTGGTAGATTATGCCATCAAGCATGACCATCTCACCATCAAGCTGGTCGAAGGTTCCCAGGCCAAAGTCACCATGTTCTTTTACTTTTTTAAAAGGTACCTTCTCTTCAAATATCCCTTCCACCAGGGCATTAACCGGGGCGCAGAGGTAAATGCTGCTATCTTTGGGCGGGTTGCCGTTATAAGCGCACATTAGGAATTCCTCCTATACGAAGATTGGAAATCGGGGCATTTGGGTAGAAAGGCAGAGTCAGTAAATAAGAGATTTAAAGCCAGAATCAACCGGGAATGTCCCATATGAGGTCCCTCCATGGATAATGAAAAGGCTTTGGGTCTTACTGCAATAGATATCTGCTTTTGAGTTATTGCCGGCAAACCTGTACAGTTTTTTAGGGGTAACCAATTGCTGTAACTTGGGTTGTCCAGTTTGTTTTGCCGAATTACATCATTTAATAAAAACTTCGTTTCCTCTAAAAATGCAATGATTACTTATAGACTGCTTTAATCTCAATCAGCCATAAAAGGGTAAGTGAAATCGGTAGCTGGAAGGAATGTCTCCTTGATAGTGCGCGGTGAAACCCACCTCAGGAGGTTAATCAGGCTACCAGCTTTGTCATTCGTACCGGATGCCCGCCCACCGCCAAAGGGTTGCTGCCCAACGACAGCGCCGGTCGGCTTGTCGTTAATGTAGAAGTTGCCGGCGGCGTCGCGCAGGCGCTTACTTGCAGTCTCAATTGCACTGCGATCTCGAGCGAAGATGGCACCGGTAAGAGCATACGGAGAGGTCCTATTACAGAGGTCGAGTGTTTCCTCCCAGGCCGTTTCCGGATAAATGTAAATCGTTATCACCGGACCGAAAATCTCCTCGACCATCGTGCGGCTTGTAGGATCACTGGTGAGAATTACCGTCGGCTCGATGTACCATCCTTCGCGAGAATTGCATCCGCCGCCAAAGATAATTTCGCATGATGGATCACTACCGGCCTCCTCAATATAACCACGGATTGACTCGAATGCACCTTTGTTGATCACTGCTGTCATGAAGTTGGTGAAGTCTGTAACAGGGCCTACTTTGATGCGAGAGAGGTCATTCAGGAGCCGCGGCTTGAGGGTTTGCCACAGTGACTCGGGAATGTAGGCTCGTGAAGCCGCTGAGCACTTCTGACCCTGGTACTCAAAGGCGCCTTGAACTATGGCAGTAGATACGGCATCAATGTCGGCGGATTCATGTACGAAAATAAAATCCTTGCCACCTGTCTCCCCGACAATGCGCGGCCAGTAACTTGTGGATTCGATATTTTTTGCGATGGTCTGCCACATCATCCTGAATGTTTCGGTCGAACCGGTAAAGTGCAACCCGGCAAGCTCCCGGTGAGAGAGGATTGGATTGCCAACATCTGAGCCCGATCCCGGGACGAAATTAATGACTCCCTTCGGTAATCCCGCTTCCTCAAAAATTCTCATAATTTCCCAGGCCGGGTAGACTGCACTCGAGGCTGGTTTCCAAACCACTGTGTTTCCCATTATTGCCGGTGCACTTGGCAAGTTGCCCGCAATTGATGCAAAATTAAAAGGGGTCACGGCAAATATAAAACCTTCAAGTGGTCGCCACTCCATGCGGTTCCAAGTGTTTGGCGCGCTCTGAGGTTGCATACTGTAAATCTCGTGCATAAACTCCACGTTGAAGCGTAGAAAATCTGCGAGTTCGCAAACGATGTCGATCTCTGATTGGAGCGCAGTCTTCCCGAGGGATAACATGGTTACCGCGTTGGCACGTGTTCTGTGATACCCGGTCAGAAGTTCAGCCGCCTTGAGGAAAATAGCCATACGTTGTTCCATGGGGGTTTGCGACCAAACCTCGCGCGCTTCGAGAGCTGCGTCAGCAGCCTGGAGTGCTAAGGTGCGATCTGCCCTGTGATACCTCCCGAGTCTTGTTGAGTGGTCGTACGGAACGAGTAGCTCCCCGGTATTTCCGGTAAAAATCCTTTCCCCTGCGATAACAACAGGTATCTCAATTTGTTCTTTTGCAACATCCTCCAGCGCTTGTTTTAACTGCGACCTCTCATTCGTTCCAGGCGCGTATGTCAGTATTTGCTCGTTCTTTGCAATTGGTGGATAAAACAATCCTAAGCTCATCCAGCACCTCCAATTAGCTTTTAATTATTAATGATATATTACACAACCTGCCATCCTCTTGTCACATTAGAATCCGAAGACAATGGGTAGCCAGAGGTAGGCAAATAAGGTGATTATAAGTACAGCCAAGATATTCAGCCAAAAACCGGCTCTGGCCATCTGGGGTATAGTAATGTAGCCGCTGCCGAAGATTACAGCGTTGGGAGGCGTGGCCACCGGCAGCATGAAAGCATAGGAGGCGGCAGTTGCCGCGGTAATCATCATTGTGAAGGGATGGGCAGATATGGCTGCGGCAAGCGCTGCCATGATTGGCATCATCATGGAGGTGGTGGCCGTGTTTGAAGTAATTTCAGTCAGGTAGACTACCATGGCTACTACTGCGAGCATGATTATGAACATTGAAGAACCTTCCAGCACTACAAGCTGCAGGCCTATCCATTCTGCCAGTCCGGAATCGGAGAAGCCTGCAGCAATAGCAAGTCCTCCGCCGAAAAGAATCAGGATTCCCCAGGGCACTTTTATTGCTGTTTCCCAGTCGTTAAGAAATTTACCCCGGGCCAGGTTAACGGGTATGACGAAGGTTATTACCGCTCCAAGTATGGCGATCAGGGCGTCGCTGATCAGCGGGAAGATAGCCTCGAGCACAAAAGACCTGCTGATCCAGGCCAGGGCAACAAAGATGAATACGGCGGCGATTAATTTTTCCTCTTTAGATGTGGGGCCGAGTTTTTTCAGTTGCTCCCGGATCACTTCCCGGCTGCCGGAAATCTCATTAATTCCGCTGGGATAGGCAATCCTGGTCATGTAAAACCAGGCGATTAGCATGAAGACGATTGATATAGGCAGGCCGTAGGCCATCCACTGGGCAAAACCAATCGTAACCCCGAATAATTCCTCGGCGGCGCCGGCAAAGATTATATTGGGTGGGGTGCCGATTAAAGTCGCTACTCCACCGATTGATGCGGAATAACCGATACAAAGCATCAAACAAGTGCCGAAGTTGAAGCGTCCTTTTCGGACATCTATTCCTTGTATTTCCCGTTCCTTGATCAGGGTGGCAAACTGCAGGATAACTGCCAGCCCGATGGGCAGCATCATCATCGTTGTTGCCGTGTTCGATATCCACATGGATAGAAAACCGGTCGCTATCATAAAACCCAGAATGAGGCGATTCGGGCTTGTGCCGACCAGGCTAATTATTAGCAGGGCTATGCGGCGGTGCAGGTTCCATTTTTCCATGCATACCGCGATCATGAAGCCGCCCAGAAAGAGGAAAACATTAGGGTTAGCATAAGGCGCAGTAACCTGGCCTACGCTCATAGCACCGGTAATGGGAAATAGAATTATAGGCAGGAGAGATGTAACAGGAATCGGCAGGGCCTCGGTAATCCACCAGGCAGCCATCCAGATTGTGCCGGCAAGGATCCTTTGGGCATCATTACTCATGCCTTCCGGTGTCGGCATCAGGAGGGTTAAGATAAACAAAAGCGGCCCCAGGAAAAGGCCAATCCGTTGACGGGGGCCATACTCTTGACCGGTCTGTTTATTTTTACTCCGACCCTCTCCGGGGGCAGGACTGCCAGAGGGTATGATTTCATCGGGACTTACCCCGTCCAAATCTTGATCGGAACCGGCATTGCCGTCATTAGCTGATGCGAAAATAATTACCTGTTTCCTGATCCAATAATGAATCTTGAGCATATCTTTTGTTTGGTCATGCAGGTCCCACGTTAATCGCCAGAAAGCGTCTGCCCTTTCAATGATCATTTGCTATCTTCCTCCTGCAATGAAAGCTATGCTCTTGGTCTATTCACTTGTTTTTACTTTTATTCTCCGCAGTTGAAATAATTCCCTGCCTCAATATGACAAACACGACAATGACATAATCAACCGGTGGACGGCGGAGCCTTGTCTTAAGGTCTTTCTTTGCCCCAGGGAAAATATAACAGTTAGAAGGCCAGGTTTTTTATTGCAATCTAAGAAATATCGAGCTTCAACTCTTCCAATTAAGAAGGTCTAATTGAAATAATTATAATGGCAACAAGATTCAGCAGTCCAAAAATTAGGCCGATGAGGAATAACCAGCCCCGGTATAAAATAGTTGCCGAAAAGTAATTTCTTTTTACTTTTGCCTGCAATTGCATTGAAATGTCACAGGCGGTAAATAATCATAATATCTCAGGCAGGAATTAGGCTTTCATTTTGGGAAATTAATTTATAAAGCGGATCATGTCGTCAATGTTTAAGCATGTGATTATTATGCCTTGTGGATCGGATTAAACTTATTAAAGAAAGGAAGATGATTATGGACAGAGAAACACTGAAACAACTTAGCGCCTGGATGGGTTTTGTCGGGATCATGACCATTATAGGGGGAGCATTATCTGCCCTGGCAGGTCTATTTGCTTTTGTCATCGGAGCAATTCCGGGTGTTATTGCCATTGTCCTGGGAGTAAAACTGCGCAATGCCAAAGCAAATGCTGATACAATGATTGCTGAGTTGAGCGATGCTGTTGATACCACCCAGTTCAATCTCTTTGCAGCCAACCTTAATACCTATTTTAAAATTCAGGGCATCTTGATTATTGTCAGCCTGGCCCTCGGATTGATCAGTTTTATTATTGCCTT
>CAZVLE010000124.1:0-7074 GCA_964627855.1 uncultured Syntrophomonadaceae bacterium
CCCTGGGTGGTCAGTGAGAGCGGTATCCAGGGCATCCCAAACATTGATGTGGCAGCAAAAACCAGCGTAAAGATAATGAATGCGCCAACGATCATCTTCTTTTTTCCTGTCCGGCGGGCAATCAGGTTAACCGCCGGGTAACAGGCAAAAGATACTACGGCCATCACGATAAAGAGCATTGAATAGAATTGTTCCTGCTGGCGTAAAAGAACAGTGACATAATATATTAATGCAGTTTGCAGGATGGTCAAAGCCAAAAAATAGATCATGTCAGATAGGGCAAAGGGCAAGAAGTTGCGGTTGCGAAAAGTTAACCTGAGAGATTCCAGCATGGGCACCGTTGAAGGAACACCGGTGCTGTACTTCTTCTCATCTATAGTGACCACGGGGACATATAAACAGATTAAGGAAAAGAAACCCAGTAAGGCAAAGGTCATTCGTATCGAGGCCACCCGGTCCAAACCCATTCCTTCAAAGATAGGAAATAGCATTGGTGCCTGGGAAGCAAGCGCAGTCCCCAGGAAAAAGGTAAGCGATATGTAAGTAGAAAGATTAAGCCTTTCCCGTGGAGTATGACCCAACTCCGCAATCAGAGCAAAATAGGGCGTAACATAAATTGTATAAAACAGATAAAATAAAAAAAGAGTCACTGCCAGCCAGATAACGTTTAGAGGTCCCGGTGTACTCGATGGTGGTGTAAAAACCAGGATCATCAGTACCACCATTGGCAGCCCGCCCTTGGCCATAAAGGATATTCTTCGGCCCCTCCTGGCCCTGGAACGATCGGAAAGCGTGGCAATCCAGGGATCGGTTATGGCATCTATAAAGCGACCCCCCATGGTTATCAGGCCGATAATTGAAATAAAACCAAAAAGATAGAACGAAGGAATCAGTTCCGGCAACCGCGCTTCCTCAGGGGGCAGATAAAAATAGATCAGGTAGTTTACAACCAGCCCGAGAGTAAGTGACCAGCCCAACTGGCCTATGGCATAGGCAATCCCTTTAGATAGTGGAAGGCTAGGTTTCATCGAATAATCTTCTCCTTTGCAACAATATCAAAAGTATTGATAAATTTAGCGCCCTGTCAATTATTATCCTTTTTTTTCTTGCAGTTTTTGCAAGCCGCCGCACTCAGATCGCTCGCCTGGAATTGTCATGGCACTAGCTCCTGCTATCCTCCTTATTCCATAAGGCTAAGCCAGATCCTGCCCCGTTAGAATCGGGCAGTGGTATTTTTTGTTGAATTGCCCAAATCAGCATTTATACATGCAGGGAGCACGGTCTCACAATAACCTGGGCAATAATGGAAATTCACATTTTCAGGAAAGTCTAGAGGAAAAGAAAAGGATATCAAGAATTATATTAAATGTTTCAACTAGGGAGGTATTTTTATAATGGACAGCAATTATATCCTACCGGCAATCCTCATATTTTTAATTGCTTATATTGTTTATACCTATAACAGACTGGTAAGTTTACGCAACATGGCCAGTACCGCTTACGCCAACATTGACACTCTGCTTCAAAAACGCTTTGACCTGGTGCCAAACCTGGTCAGCACTGTGAAAGCATACATGAAGCATGAAAGGGAATTGCTCGAAGCAATTACCAGGGCCAGAACTGACTGGATGAAGGCCTCTACAATCAAGGAAAATGCCAGTGCCGATGATGTTGCTTCCAAGGCAATCAAGTCACTTTTTGCCGTATCAGAAAATTATCCTGATCTGAAGGCGAACCAAAATTTTATGATGCTGCAGGAAGAACTGGTCGGCATTGAAAACAAGATTGCCTACGCCAGGCAACGCTATAACCGCACGGTTATGAGTTTGAACATGGTCATTGAAAAATTCCCTACAAATTACCTTGCCCGCCTCTTTAAATTCAAGACAGAAGAATTCTTCGCCGCAGAGTCTGAGCTTGTTCGAAGAGTTCCTGAAGTTAATATGCAGGATGGTGAAAAATAGCAATGGATCCCATATACAGTCAGATTGCCGCCAACAAAAGGCGTACCTTTTTTTTCTTTCTGCTCTATGCTGTCCTTTTCTTTGTTATTGGTTATGTGTTGGGTCTCTACATGAACGAACCGCTTGTCGGTCTAATCCTGGCCGGGTTGGTATTTGGGATCGTATTTTTAATCAGTTTTTACAGTGGCCAAGGTGTTGTAACCTCAATGGCCGGAGCCCGTGAGGTGACCAAGCAGCAAGAACCTTTCCTCTATAACACTGTCGAAGCTTTAAGTATAGCGGCCGGAAAACCAATGCCCAAGGTTTATATTATTGAAAACGAGGCGCCCAATGCTTTTGCCGCCGGTCGCAACCCCGATAACGCCGCTATAGCCGTAACCCGTGGATTGCTTAACAGGCTTAATCGTCAAGAGTTGGAAGGAGTTATCGCCCACGAAATGGCGCATATCGCCAATTACGACGTTCTCTTAGCTACAATAGCAGTGGTTCTGGCCGGTACAATAGTCTTTATTGCCGTCGTCGTAAGGCGCATGGTTTTTTGGGGGGGGATGGGCAGAAGCAGCAGCCGTGATAGCGGCCAGGCAAAACTGATTGCCTTAATTATATTAATTGCCCTGAGTATCCTGGCTCCATTATTTGCCCAACTCCTCAAGTTTGCCATCTCCCGCCAGCGTGAATACCTGGCAGACTCTACAGCAGCTGATTTTACAGGATATCCCGAAGGCCTGGCTTCGGCACTGGAGAAAATTACGGCCATGCAAACGCCAAAAAATAAAATGGAAAACACTGCTCTCGATGGTCTTTATATCATCAACCCTGCCCTCGGGGACAAAAGTATAAATCGTGCTTCGGTGCTTTATTCGACCCACCCGCCAACCGAGGAAAGGATCAGACGCCTCAGGTCTATGTAGGTTAAAGGTGTACCCTGTAAGCTTTGATCGGTCGTTCTAAAAGCTTTGCTCCAACCTCTTCGAAAGGACCCGGTTCGCCGCTGACAAAAAAACGGTGACGCGGTGTTTCACTGTTGAGGGGATTATTCAAGCCCTGCTCGTTTAAGATGGTCTCTGTTTCAAGGGCAATTTCCTGTGCAGAATTAATCAGTCGAACTTGCGGACCAACAACTTCCTGGATTAAGTCAGCCATCAGGGGGTAGTGGGTACAGCCAAGAATTAAAGAGTCAATCTTTTCCTCTACGAGGGGATCAAGATATTCATGGGCCACTTTTTTCGCTTCCGGGGTGCTAACCAGGTTATTCTCTACCAGCAAGACAAAGAGGGGGCAGGCTTTGGGAATAATATGCAGAGAATCATTTTGCCTGCGTAAAGCTTTAACGTACTCCGAACTCTGAATAGTCCCGATAGTTCCAATGATACCGATTCTGCCGCCTTCACTGCCGGCAAGGGCCGCCCTTACACCCGGCTCGATAACACCTAAAACAGGAAGCCTGCAGTGCTGCTGGTAATGGGAAAGACCTGCAGCCGTAGCTGAATTGCAGGCTACTATTAGTATTTTAATTTCCTGTTCCTGGAGAAAGTCAATCATCTCAAAGACAAATCCGCGAACCTCTTCAAAAGAACGAGGCCCGTATGGCATGCGAGCAGTATCTCCAAAATAAACTATACTCTCATGGGGCAGGCACCGACTTATTTCCCTGACCACGGTTAAGCCGCCGACACCGGAATCAATTACACCAATTGCTTTATAAGCATTGGTCAACTCTGCCTTCTGATCTAGTTTCATTATTTCGCCTTCATTCTGGCAAAGTAGCCACCCATAATTTTGCGGGTATCAAAAACTGTTATAAAAGCTTCTGGATCATAACGATTCATCGTTTTCATCAGGGCGGGAAGCTCTTTTCTTTTTAGCAAAACCTGCAAGGTGCGGTGCAACCCTTCCTTCCCATAGCAGGGCATAGAAGTTACACCGTAACCCTGTTCACGTAAATACTCTTCCATGCTGCCACCATTTTGAACAGTTATAATCTGCGCATGCACAAAACCGACGGCAATCTTTTCCTCAATCATTCCACCGACAAGATTCCCGGCGGCAAAGCCCAGACCGTAGACGATTATATTCGACCACTGGTCTATGTTGGTCAGAACCATGCTTAAGGCCAGCAGGTAAATAATCACTTCAAAAAAACCAATTATGGCAGCGGGAAGACTATTGCCCCGGGTTAGATAAATAATCCGGAGTGTTCCCAGGCTGACGTGAGCAATCTTTGCAAAAAAAATGGCCAGAAGAGGTAAAACAACTTCAGGCAACTAAAACCCTCCTTTGGCACTACTGCAGCGCCAAGATAAATGATTACCAGACCATATTGTAACAACCTCAGTGTATAGTGTCAATTAGATGTAGCAACGCCAACCATAAGATAGATTAGAGATTCAACCGAGACAGCGGCGAGCCAGACCCGCCGCTGTTGTTGAGCTACTTACCGCTATACAAAAGAACCTGACTGATAATTTTAGTAGGGACTCATTTTCGCTGAACGTGAAGCAACTATTTCCAGGGCATGTAAATTCTTAACTCTGATAAATGTTCCCTTCATCCCCAGCGACCTTGACTCAATGATACCTGCACTTTCAAACTTTCGCAGTGCATTAACTATAACAGAGCGGGTTATGCCCAGGTTGTCGGCAATTTTGCTGGCCACAACAACACTTTCATTGTTATTGATGTTCTTCAAAATCTCCCTGATTGCCTCAACCTCTGAATAGGACAAACTTTCGAAGGCTCCCTCTGCTAATGCTTTGTTACGAGAATTATTTTCCTCCTGTTCTGCCCTCAATTGAACCATCATCAGTGAAAGCAGTGCTGTGCCAATTTCAGCTAAAACAAGTTCATCATCTGAAAAAGGCCCGCTTGAGCGGCCCAGGATCAGAGTTGCCAAGCGTTTATTCCTTCCTGAGATCGGGACAGCAATATAACAATAATTGCTCTTGCCACCCGGTTCCGGCTCATTAAATAAGGTTTCTTTACTTTTTATTAGTCTCTGTAAAGCAGAATCTTCATCCAGGGCACCGGCACTGATTATTTTTTCAATCTTTTGATCCGTCCAATCTTCAGGAAGAAAACTGTTAAGAACAACACCTTCCCGATCGAGAATTAGAACCGCTGAGAGGGTTGCTTCAGCAATAGCACGAATCCCTTCGCTGATAGCCAAGTCCTTGTCTTCCGGCTTGAGGAAGGATCGATTTAAAAGTTTAATTTTACCTAGCAATCCATTGTTTTTCATTAGTAAGGCCTCCTTTAATCAGTTTATAATACAAAATATTGCATATGTCAATAATTTTCAAACATTGGACCGAACGAACTTCTGCTTAGAAGCATGACAGATCGTCACTGCTGTAAAAAAACCTTTCACATTTTATTGGGTTGATTCTTGTAAAGATATTCGGCCAGCCTGTATACATCTTTTAGAGGTAAATTTGAAATCCTGGCAACCTTGAGGCAATCTTCATATTCAGCGGAAAACTGCTCCATACTAGGGCTACCCTTAAAAAAGCCAACCTTAATTCTGATTGGCCCCCACTTTGTTTGCACAGTCTTGAATTCTCGGAAGCGCATTATTTTTTTCGCCTGGCTAATACGAAGACCAAAGGTTGAAGTTTCAAAAAAAACCATTTCCTGCAGTGAACCGACTTTTTCAGGAGAAGCAAGTATGGTCAATTGAACAGCCGGGCGATTTTTTTTCATCTGGACAGGAGTCAAGTATACATCAAGCGCCCCAGCCGCCAGAAGTTTCTCCATCAGGTAACCATAAATCTCAGGGTTCATGTCGTCGATATTTGTCTCCAGCACAAAAATATTCTCTTCGTAAGCAGTATCTGTATCAAGTAAAGGTTTAGAGCCGAGCAGGAGACGCAGGTAGTTAGGGTAACCTGGATTAATCGACCCGGCACCATAACCAACTGCTTCGAGCACAAAATCAGGGATGGGGCCGAAAGAATGAACAAGGGCGGTTACAATTGCTGCTCCGGTAGGAGTAACCAGCTCAAAATCAAGACTGCGTCCGCTCAGGGGCACTTTACGATCGGCTAAAAGCCGGGCAGTAGCTGGGGCAGGCAGGGGTAACCTGCCGTGAGCGGTTTCAACCTCACCACGCCCCACGGGCAGGGGGGAACAGTAAATTCTATCAATCTGCATGAGGTGCAGGCCGGCTGCAACGCCGACTATATCAACAATGGCATCAACTGCCCCGACTTCATGAAAATGAACTTTTTCCACGGAAACCCCATGAACGGCTGCTTCAGCTTCAGCCAGGCGTTTAAAAATTGCCCTGCTCTTTTCTAAAACTGGCAGAGGCAAATCTGTTTTTTCTAGCAGCTGCAGGATATCACTAAGATTCCTTGATTCGGTAGATGCCTTTTCGACATGAACGAGAGCCCTGGTTCCGGCTATACCCCCATAGTTGACCTGTTCTTTTTCAAGACGGTAGCCGGAAAGCTCCAGTTTGCTTAATAGCTGCTGCAATTCTTCAAGCTCCAAGCCAAGGTCAAGCAATGCACCCAGGGTCATATCGCCGCTGACTCCGCTATAGCAGTCAAAATAAAGGACTCGTTGTAAGGGGGAATTATTTGACTCCTTCATTTTCAGGCTCCTCTCCAACCCGGTTAATCAGTGCAGCCATATAGCCGGCACCATAGCCGTTATCAATATTGACCACCGCCACCCCTGAAGCACAGCTGTTTAGCATAGTTAAGAGGGGCGCAAGCCCTCCAAAGTGAGCCCCGTAGCCGACGCTGGTTGGGACAGCAATAACCGGGCAGATTGCCAGACCGCCAACCACGCTGGCAAGAGCGCCCTCCATTCCGGCTACAACCACGATAACCCTGGCCTTGCTAAGGATGTGCCAGTTATCAAAAAGGCGGTGGATGCCGGCCACACCAACATCGAACAAGCGTTCAACCCTGCTGCCAATCAGTTCAGCTGTCAGTGCTGCTTCTTCAGCAACCGGCAGATCAGCCGTACCTGCTGAAACTACAGCAACGCACCCGCTTCGCTGCGGCTCATCTTCACCATGAATCACAATCGCCCTCGCCAGGCGATGATATTCTGCTCCTGGCTGTGAAACTTTGACTGCTTCAAATAAGTCCGGTTCGGCGCG
>CAZVLE010000125.1:0-3851 GCA_964627855.1 uncultured Syntrophomonadaceae bacterium
AATCGCCAGGGGCCGGAACATATGGAACTATGGGAAATCATTTATGCCATGAGAATTGAAACCGGGGCAACCTATGTTTACAGCTTCATCGATGGCGGCGGAGAATATAACCAGATTATTGTTGACGGACTTGATCCGGAAGACATGGATCCTTACGGTTTTGAATACGAAAAAGAACCGTGGACTATAGAAGCTTTCAGAAAAGGCGAGCCAACGGTTGCACAGGATGCCTGGATGGATGAATACGGGGAAGGCCTTCAGAAATCTGGCTTTGCTCCCATATTCAATAGCGATGGTGAAATCTCTTTTCTCCTTGGTTTAGACTATCCCGTTCCCGAACTGGAACAACATGAAGAGTTGTGGAACTACTAAAGATCTGTAGGTTAAAGGGGGACATAAAATTTGTCTTATACTTCTTGCTATTAATGCGGTTATATAAGGCAGGTTAAGCGTTCCCCTTATTTTGTATCCTTAACACCAGGTAATTGTTTTCGGCATAATAAAAATTTAAAACGTGGCAATTAAGAAAGCTTTGCCATCATCAGCCTCAGGAACCTCTTCGTCGGCAAAGGCAAGCAGCTAAAAAAGAGGCGAGGTGCTTTAGATATTAGAGCAGGGTCGGCCAGTAAGGATAGTCGGCAACAATGCCCGTAAAGGTGGGTTTGTTTTGAAGAAGACCAATGCCGTCCGTATCCTTGATCGGCTTGGGATTAGTTATCGGCTGTTGGAATATGATTATGATGAAGATGATTTGAGCGCTGCCGGCGCTGCCAGGCAGCTTGGTGTGCCCGCGGAACAGATCTTTAAGACCCTGGTGATGCGGGGTGATAAAACCGGAGTGATAGTTGCTTCCGTGCCTGGTGATGGCGAACTTGACTTAAAAGCGTTGGCTGTGCTGAGCCGAAACAAGAAGTTGGCTCTTCTTTCTTTAAGAGAACTACAGCAGGTTACAGGTTACCCCAGGGGCGCGGTATCGCCCCTCGGCATGAAGAGCAGCTTTCCCTATTACCTCGACCAGGAGGCCTTGCAGTGTGAAGAAATCATTATTAGCGCAGGTAGCCGCGGGGTTCAGGTCAGCCTGGCTGCGACAGATCTGGTTTTTGCCACTGCTGCGGTTATCGGTAAACTGTGTCGTTAAATGAGACAAGGGTGAGATAAGGGGACGGGTTTCTTGCTTGGTAGTTGTCAATATCTCGTCAGAACGGCACAAGAAATGATCAACCACTGGTTTAGATGAAAGTCGGAAACGGAGGAAACAGGGTATTTATATATGGGGCAAGAGGACGGGGTGCGCACAGTATCCTCAACCCCTTTGCTGCAAGTACAATGTTCTTCTAACCATATACCTATATACTTTGCCCATCTCTTTCCAGGTCTTGGCCAGGGAAAATTGACTGCTTTCCAAGTTTTCAGCTATAATCGGATTAGAATTAGATCGTCATTTTTAAGTTTTTTTATTTGACATAACTGAATTATGAAAGTGAGATAATATAGGATGAAAAAGAAAGTGAATATGGTCTACTGGAAAGCAGATAATTATTGGGTTGGCCGATTACTCGAATATCCGGATATCATGACCCAGGGAGAAACCCTTGAAGAACTTGAAGAGAACATTAAAGATGCATACATGTTAATGAACATGGAAGATGTACCGGCAAAGCATAGTATTAAAGAACTGGAATTAAGTATTTGAAGCGTAAAGACTTAATTAAGAAGATAGAGAGGGCAGGTTGCGTTTTGTAAGACACGGCAGTAATCATGATCTTTATAGAAACCCGACAACGGGCAAGCAACAACCAATACCCAGGCATAAAGAGATTGAAGAAGTCCTCGCGAAACATATCCTGAAAAAAATCCTATAAGCAGTTGTCTATTATTTTTAATTAACGAAGTGATTAGGTTCTTGCTATAACTTTGAACCCTTTTGCAGCAAGCACCCCGTTTCTTTTCCTTTTTCGCTGATTTTCCGGCCTTCTCCCGCTTCGCTGGCCAGATCGTGGCCAGGTAGTAAACACCTCCATGGCCGGCATTACGTTATTCGGATTAGTATTGGATGATTAGATTTGCTGCCTTTGGACAAAGAACAGTCTCTTGAGTTTGCGCTGCAGTATTAGCTCAATGTCTATAATTCGGACATAATGCTTACATCAATTTTACCGGACACAGTAAGCGGCCCCGGTTAGTCGGAACCGCTTTTGCTCGTTCTGCTTGAGCTTTTCTATGGGTCGGTACAGTTGTTCCGGCCATTGATGTTTTTATTCGATTTCCCAGGCTTTGAGATACTCTTCCTGGCTGCAGGTGAGGGTATCTATCTTGATACCCATGGCTTCAAGCTTGAGAGCTGCTGTTTGCTGGTCAAGCTCATCAGGTAATTTAAGCACTTCCTTCGACAGGGCTTCACCCTCGCGGACCAGATACTGCATGGCTCCAAACTGCAGGGCAAAGGAGAGATCCATGATTTCAGCCGGGTGCCCGTCGCCGGCAGCCAGGTTGACCAGACGGCCTTCGCCGAGCAGGTAAACTCTTTTACCGTTTTTAAGCTGGTATTCGTCGATATTCTGACGTGGCTGGCCCCGGTATTCGCCCAGTTCAGCAAGAGCCTGCTTGTTTATCTCAACATCGAAGTGGCCGGCATTGCTTAAAATAGCCCCTTCTTTCAAGAGAGGAATATGCTCGGTGGAGATAATGTGGCGGCAGCCGGTAGTGGTGACAAAGATATCGCCTAAGGGGGCCGCTTCTTCCATAGTCATGACTCGGAAGCCTTCCACGGCAGCTTCAAGGGCGTGAACCGGTTCGACTTCGGTGATGATCACGTTGGCTCCCAGCCCGGCAGCGCGCATCGCTACTCCGCGGCCGCACCAGCCGAAGCCGGAAACGACAACTGTTTTACCCGAGATAAGCAGGTTGGTGGTGCGCATGATGCCATCCCAGACTGACTGGCCAGTTCCGTAGCGGTTGTCAAAGAGATATTTGCACATGGCATCATTGACGGCCATTACCGGAAAAGCCAGTTTGCCTTCTGCGGCCATGGCCCGCAGGCGAATCAGGCCGGTGGTTGTTTCTTCGGCCCCGCCGATAACCCGGGGCAGCAGGTCGGGGCGGTCACGGTGCAGCATGGTGATCAGGTCACCGCCGTCATCGATAATTAACTGCGGCCCGCTGTCTACGGTGCTGCGGATATGGCTGTTGTATTCCTCTGTTGTGGCTCCGTGCCAGGCAAAAACCTCGATGCCATCTTCAACTAAGGCGGCGGCGATAGCGTCCTGGGTTGAGAGGGGGTTACTGCCGGTAATAACTACTTCAGCCCCGCATTCACGAAAGGCTTTGGCCATATAGGCTGATTTTGCCTCAAGATGAATGCAAATGGCCATTTTAATATCCTTGAAGGGCTTATCTTTGCCATACCTCTCGATCAGTTTATTTAAAACAGGCATGTGCCTGCTGACCCAGTCAATCCGCCTGTGTCCTTCGGGCGCGGTTTCCGGGTTTCTGATTGTACTCATCTTTTTGATCTCCTCCTTTTTCTTTCATAAACTAGTTCTTAAAAAAAAGGCGAAATCCTTCTACATTGACGCGATTATTCCTAAAGGATTTATTCCTTTAATGGCGAATATTTATATTTTGCATAGCGAAGTTAATCTAAGGAATAACAATATAAAATTCAGGTTGAAAAGGGAGGTGAAATACCTTCTTTAAAGCTTGACAAGGGGTATTCCTTCAAGTAATGTACAAATCGGATTTAATATGAAAAAGAGGAGGTTTTACTGTGAAAAAGTGGTTAGTTTTTCTAATGGTAGTTGTCTTTGTTTTTGCTGTTTTTGGTTGCGCTGCCGATGATGCCGCGCCGCCGG
>CAZVLE010000126.1:0-11306 GCA_964627855.1 uncultured Syntrophomonadaceae bacterium
TGCTGTAGAGGAGACTTGTTACGAGAGGAAATGATTACTTGTGAACAGGAATACTGATGAATATCGCCTGCTGATCGAAAACCTGCCCGACGCTTTCGCTTATCATCGGGTTATTTATGATCAAAGGGGTGAACCTGACGATTACCTCTTCCTAAAAGCCAACATTGCCTTCGAAGCGATGACAGGCTTAAAACGCAAAGATATCATCGGCAGAAAAGTCAGCGAAGTCGTGCCGGGTCTTAAGGAAGATAGCTTTGACTGGATTGGTACCTACGGGCGTCTGGCCTTGGAGGGCGGCACTATTCGCTTCGAAAACTATTCAGAACCGCTGCAGCGCTATTACGAGGTTACCGCCTATAGTGATGAAAAGGACCATTTTGTTACTGTTTTCAGGGATATAACTGAGAATAAGCAGAGAGAAATGGAGCTGCTTAGTAACCAGAAGCGCTTTTCACAGGCCCAGCTTTTTGCCAATATGGGAGCCTGGGAGTATCACCTGGCAGAAGGAAAACTCTACTGGTCGGATGAATGCGCTGAACTTTTCGGAATCAAGCCGGGCGAGTTTCAAGGCAGCTTTGAGGCATTTTTGGCTTTTGTTCACCATGAAGACAGGGAATATGTCATTCAGACCAATCAGCCTGCTGTAGAGCTAAAAGAAGGTATGCCCCTGCATTACGAACACAGAATTGTCAGAAAAGACGGAGTCGTCCGCTGGGTTCGTGAAGAAGCTGGACCATTTACAGATGAAGACGGCAAAATCACCAAGATAGTCGGCATGGTTATCGACATTACAGCTCAAAAAGATGCGGAAACAAAGCTGAAAACTATCCAGGCAAATTTAGAAAACCTGGTCGAAGAGCGAACCGGTGAGCTTAAAGAGGTAAACCTGAATCTGCAGCAGGAAGTAGAGGAACGAAAAAAAATTGCGGAGACGCTACTCTACAACAACAACCAGCTGAAAGTGCTGTTTGAAACAAGCAAAGCGATAGCAGAGCATAAAAAAATAGCAGTGCTGACCCAGACTATTGTTAATGCTGTTACAAAACTGACTGCGCTAAAGACTGCGGCTTTATACTCCTTAAACGATGATCTGCTTACCCTCGAAGCGACACCCCCGCCGCTGCCGGCGGATTTTCCAGAACCGCTACGCCTGGCCCCGCTGGCGAATCACCCCCATATCATTAAAGCCATTGCCAATAGGCAACCGGTGGTGCTGGCCGACAGCCGGACAGCAGATTTGACTGCGGCCGAAAAAGAGGTATGTGATATGCGTCAACTGCGCTCGCTGCTCTATCTTCCCCTTATCAACCAGGGTCAAGCGATCGGGGTTTTGATCATTGGCACTGTGGAAACACTGCACGAATTTACGGAAGAAGAGATTTCGATCAGCCAGACATTGGCCGGTACAGCCGCGCTGGCTTTAGCAGAGTCTCAGCTAAGCGAAGCCCAGCAAAACCATATTGCCGAAACTGAAGAAAAGAACAGGGCCCTTGAGCAGGCTGAAAAAGAATTACAGAGATTTAAAACCATTTCTGATAAGGCTGTTTTCGGACAGGGTATAGCCGATATTAATGGTAATTTAGTTTATGTAAACAAGTCTTTTGCCAATATACATGGTTACGAACCGGAGGAACTGATCGGGCAACATTTCTCTATCTTCCACACACAAAAACAGTTAGAAGACGTGTACCAACTTTTCTCCAAACAATTAAATGATGGTAAATTTGACCAACAGGAAGTCTTGCATGTTGATCGAAACGGTTCTGAATTCCCTATGCTCATGAGTAGCATCACATTAAATGATGAACAGGGCAACCCCCAATATTTTGCTACTTCTGCTGTGGGTATCACCAAGCTCAAACAGGCAGAAGCAGGGCTTGCCCGCTCCCTGGAAATCTATCGCAAGGGTATGGAAGGAATTATTTTTTCCATGGGAACGATGATGGGTAAAAGAGATAACTACACTGCCGGGCACCAGGTCAGGGTCGCTCACCTTGCCGTAGCCATTGCCGAAGAACTAAGCCTCGAAGAGGTCCGGATCGAGGGGCTTAAACTTGCTGCAGAGGTTCACGATATCGGTAAAATAGGCATACCGGCCGAAATCCTGACCAAGCCCGGGGCGCTTTCCGAGCTGGAGTATAAAATTATGCAAACCCACCCCAGCAGCGGTTATGACATTCTGAAAAACATTGACTTCCCCTGGCCCCTGGCCGAAATTGTTGCCCAGCATCACGAAAAAATTGATGGGAGCGGTTACCCGGAAGGGCTTCGCGGTGATGATATCCTGCTTGAGGCAAAGATTATCTGTTTAGCAGATGCAGTTGAAGCAATGGCTTCGCACCGCCCCTACCGCCCGGCACTCGGCATTGATGCTGCCCTGGAAGAGATTGAACGGCAGCGGGGCACCCTTTTCGACGAAAACGTTGTTGATGCCTGCCTGAGGCTTTTCAGGGAGAAAGGTTACCTGCTGGAACAGTAACTGCAGATGGGGCAAAGAATAGGGGGGTCTATGTATTAAATAACCCTTTTCTTGTCCCTTCAAACATAAAATTCAAGTAATTCTCCGGTGCCTGCTGCTTGCCGGCCCAACCAGTCATGAAGCTTATTCTGCCATGATTTCAAGGATGGCTTCGTTCATGGCCTTTTCTCTTCTTTCGTGGATCACCCGATAAACAATAATCTCTTTTTCGCCAACCCCATAAAGCACAACATAAGGTTTGATGATCAGTTTGCGGATATCAAACCTGACCAGGCGTGTCAGGTCACAAACCAAGGGCCCTTTGGCGGGGAAATCTACCAGACTTTTAACGCCTTCAATTAGTCGATCGCTAAAAAACCTGGCAGCATCAGGCTTGTCATTTGCTATGTAGCTCGTGATCTCAATCAGATCCTGCCTGGCTGAGGCTAAAATGCAGACTACCTTAGGTTGCGGCATCGATTATCTTTTTCAGCTCATCGCTTATTTCATCAAGAGTGTATGTTTTTGAGCCTGCCAGCCTTGATCTTTCTGCTTCTAGAATACTGGCTGCCAGTTTCATCCGTTCGGTTAAACATTTAAAGGAACCGGCACTGATTAAAACCGTGTCATCCTCTCCGTTATGGGTAATGAAGATTGGCTCGCCACTATCGCGGCATATTTCCGCCAGTCGGCTATATTCACCACGAAGTCTGGTCGAATTAATAATCACCTGGCTGTCCTCCTTAAAGAATTGTTTAAGTATTCTTTGATCATAATCTTAACATGCTTACTAAAGATAGACAACATGTTTGTTGTTACACTGTGTCGCAAGTTTTCAAGTTATTCTGCCTTCTGCTGCTCAGGTTGGAGGGGAAGCGTTATGGTGAAGGTGGTGTTTGCTGTTTCGCTGGAAACAACCTCGATCGTGCCGCCATGCCGGTTGGTAATAATATCGTAGGCGATGGCCAGGCCCTGGCCACTGCCCTGACCGACTTCCTTGGTTGTAAAGAAGGGGTCAAAAATGCGGGGAATCTGCTCACCGGGAATGGGCACCCCATTGTTGACAAAGGTGATAACAACCTGCCTGCCCTGCCGACTGGATGAAATGACAATCTTACCCTTGCGATAATAGCCCAGACCCACCGCCTCTTCGATAGCATGGACGGCGTTAATGATGATGTTGAGAAAAACCTGGCTGAGAGCACTGACTTCACAGTTGACGGATGGAAGGTTCTCATCAAGCTCGAGATCGACGAGGGCAATATTTTTCCACTCGCTGCGGGAAAGAGTCACCGTGTTTAAAATGGTTCTGTTCAGATTGGCAGGTTTCTTCTCACCTGCAGTCGAGTGCGAGTAATCTTTCATGGCAGAAATAATGAGGTTGACCCGGTCTATGCCTTCCAAAGCTTCACTGATCGCCACGGACACTTCTTTTAAGTAGCTCTCTATCTTAGACTCCCGGTAAAAGTCTTTGAATTCTGCAATCAGATCTGTTTCCTGCTCCTTTTCACTCCTGACAAGAATATTAAAAAAATGCTCCTTTAAGTTTTCAGTGTTGCTATGAGCGTTCCTTAAATAGTGAAGATTATCTCCGATAAACTGGAGCGGCGTATTGATTTCATGGGCTATCCCGGCTGCCATCTGGCCGAGGGAGCGTAGCTTTTGTGAAAGGGCAAGCTGCGCTTCGATTTTTTTCTTTTCAGTTATGTCCTGAAAAACGATTACATGACCCATATCATCACTCTGGTCATCCCTGATTTCAACCGCGCTGGCCGATATGCTAAATTTTTCTCCCTTCCGGCTGACAAGGGTTAACGGAGCAGTATAGCCATAGCTGAGCATTCTTTTCTTGATAACCGCAAGGGGATTGTCTGCCACTTCCGCGCTTTCCGGTTCTAAAATATTAAAAGCACGGTAAAAATATTCACCTTGCGCGGCCACCCCACTCCAGCCGGTTAATTCCAGGGCCCTGTCGTTAATCAGCAATATCCGCCGGTCTGGATCGATGACGATTAAACCCTCATTGATACTGCGCATGGTGGTTTTTAACAGCTCTTTTTCCGCAGCAAGTGATTGCTCGTAGCGGATTCTTACCAGAACGTTTCCAAATATGCCTGCAATAACTTTGAGCATTTCTATTTGCTCTTCAGACCATTTTAGAGGTTTGGCGACAGTGTTAAAGCCGACATAACCGATCAGCTTATTGCTGTAAATCAGGGGCACTACCAACACTGCGGAAACGTTCTGGAATTCGAGAAGGCTTTTTTCCATGGCTGCCTGGGGTGGCAAATCAGCGAGAGTACTGATATTGATATACTCGAGGCGGGACAACTTTTCCATCCACCAGGGCAGGATTTCAACGCTGACGTGCTGCAACTGTTCGCGGTAAGCTTCAATTCCGGGGGCACACCATTCATGACTATTGACCAGGTGGGTTTGATCTTCGGAGAGCAGAAAAATATAACTGCGTTCAACTGCAAGGTATTCCCCGGTCCGTTTTAAAAGGTAGTTAACAGCCTCATCGAGATTTTTCGGTGAAATATTAATAAATAGGGCAGAGATATCGGCAATAACCTTCTCTATCCCGAGCTTTTGCTGCAAAGCTATTTCGATCCTTCGCCGTTCATTAATTTCCCGCTGCAGTTCTAGATTGATCTTTTCCAGATCGCCGGTGCGTTCCCTGACCTTGTTTTCCAGGTCAGCCTGGATTTTTTTCAGCCCTTCCTCCGCTTCTCTCTTCGCAGTGATATCGCGGCCGACCCCCTGGATTTCGATCACATTGCCGCTTTTGTCCATAATCGCGGAGTCTTCCCAGGCAATCCAGCGCCAGCCGTCGACGGTCATTGCTCTTTGCTCCATATAAGCTCGGTAAGGCGGCAGGTAAAGCCCTTCCATGGCCTCACGGGTCGTCTGCAGGTCATCGGGGTGAACCAGGGGGCTGAAGGAACTGCCGATAAGCTGCTCACAGGTGCGACCAAATTTTTTACAATAAGCATCGTTTACATAGAGAAAATGTCCCTCTAAATCGACCCTGACAATTAAGTCCTGCTGCGATTCGAGGATGCCGCGCAGCTGTTCATTCTTGGCCCAGAGCTCCCTTTCCGCCTCTCGCTGTTCTGTTATGTCAAGCGCTGAACAAACTACATAGAGAGCTTTGCCCTCTTCGTCCAGTTTGGGGTTTTTTGTGATGCTGAGCAGACGCAATTCACCCCGGCCATTTTTAACCCACTCTTCTGTTTTTATCGGCCTTTTCTCCTCAAAAACACTTTTATTTCCTTCTACACAGACGAGGACCTCCTCTTCTGATTGCATGATTTCCCGGAGGGTTTTATTGCTGAGGTCTTCTTTTTTTAGGTTAAAAAAATCAGCATGGGCCTGGTTTACCACTCCGTAAGTCTGAACATCTTTTAAATACCAGAGCTGACTTTCAATATTATCGAGCAATAAGAGCTGCTCTTCTACAAGCTGTCTGACTTTATCTTCCACTTCTTTTCTCTCGGTTATATCACTAACCATCCCGATGATGGTAATAATCTTACCCTCTTCATCCATAACCGGCCCCGCTTCTTCGCGAACCCAACGCACCGTGCCGTCTTTTCTGATGATCCTGTGTTCATAACGGAGTTCTAGCCCTTCTTTGCCCTGGACAGCCGGTTGATTTATTTGAAGCACATACTCCCTGTCAGCGGGGTGGATGTAGGCTAAAAAATCTTCGAAAGTACCGCCAAATTCCGCGGGCTCAATCCCGAATAACCTCGCGCATTCAGGGGACCAGTTGAGACTACAGTCTGCCAGGTGATATTCCCAGGTACCCATACCGGCAAAAAGCTGGGCCCTGGAGAAACGTTTTTCTTTAAAGAGGAAGGATTCTTCTTTTCTCCTGGAAACCGTCACGTCGCGGAATATGGTGGCAAAATACTCCGGTTCATAGCTGAAGGCTGTCACTTCATACCAGCGCTCCAGGGGTTCTGAATAGCTCTCGAAACGGATGGACCCCCCTTCGCTGGCCAGGCGGCCATAAGTGCCAATCCAGTCAAAGTCGGCCTCTTTCAGGACGGGTAGAATCTCGCTGACCTTTCTGCCGATAAGATCATTTTTTTGCAGACCGGTCATATTTTCGAATGCAGGGTTTACCTCCAGGAAGAGGTAGTCAATGGGGCGGCCCGTTTGATCGTACAATGCCCGATGGTAGGCGAAGGCATCGGGCAGGTTCTCGAGCACTTTATTGAGGTTGTCCGGCCCTTTTCCGGTCATGGTACCTGCTTCCTCTCCCCGGCGGCGGTTGAGTGCCGGTTTTACTGAAAGAGTTTGCCAATCTGAGGATCGGGTTCTAGGCCCAGTTCGTCGCTCAAACGGCTACGGTGATGATTGTAGCGGCGGAAAGCAAGGCCTTTTTTGCCGGCCTGCAGATAATAACTAATCAAGCTATACAGAAGCCGGTCTTCATACACTTCGAGCAGAGGCACTTTTTCGAGTGTCTCGGCAGCCAGGCCATATTGTTCCCGGCAGGCATAGATTTCGGCCAGTTCAATGAGCATTGCCACCAGCAGCGTCGCCAGGCGTTCCCGCTCTGTGCTGATCCAGTCATGGTAGGAGTATTCTTCGAGATACTTGCCCCGGTAGAGTGCGAGGGCATTTTCAAAAGCATAGGCAGCTTCACTATCCCTGTTATCCAGGTAATTGCTGCGGCCTTTGTTGACAGCAAATGCAAAGTCATCGGCATCGCAGCTGTAACAGCCTTCGGTCAGCCAGCAGTGCCCACTCCGGTAGGAAACAGGTTCCGTCCCTACCACCTGGCGAATCGTATAGAGGCATGAACTGAAATTATTGATCGCTTTATCAGAGGCCATCCCGGGCCAGAAATGCTCAACCATTACATCGATCTCATTTTTCTTGCGACGATTGGTTAAAAGGTAGAGGAAAACCAGCTTGGCCTTGGGATTTCTCCAGTCGCTTTCCTCGATGACCTTATTGTCGGCCCTGATTTGCAGCGGGCCGAGAGCTGATATCTGCAAAACCGGCTTGACGCCGACCCTCCGGTCGAGGCGATCAAGCAATTCATTAACCACTGCAGGCGGTTTTATGCCGTTTTCAAGCACCCAATCGAAGGACGGCCCGAGGTAATCGCCATCCGGCCTGCTGAAGGGGAAAATAACGCTCTCTTCAATAATGGTGAAAGCTTCATTAATCAGCTCTGCCGGTTCAAAGCTCTGGTCTGGCGCAGTTTTTTCAATGTCGGTCCTTAATAGCGCGCCGGCCAGGAAAAGATCTATCCTGGCCAGGTCGGCGGTAAAAGCTTTTTGCTGAAAAATTGAACGAGCCCGGACGAATGAAATAACGGCCTCCTCAAACTGACCATCTTCGAGAGCAACAATACCGCTGTAAAGGTCTTTCAAGCCCTCCAGGCGCTCCGGTTCCAGTTCGGAAATAATTAAATCTCTGTCTGCGCAGCGAAAAACTTCCACAGCGGTAATAACCGCTTCCAGAAGTTTTTCCCCGGGGCAGGGTTTGGTCAGGTAAAAATAGACGTTGCCCCTGTTGACCGCATCAGCCGCCACCTGTAGATCACCCTTGCCGGTCAGCATAATCCTCACCGTGGCCGGTACCGACTGACGAGCCCGACTCAAAAATTCAATACCATCAGTTTCCGGCATAACATAATCAACCACGACAGCTGCATAGGTGTCGTTATTATTCAGCAGGCGCAACCCGTCTTCGGGCGATGCTGCAGTATGGACGTTGAAGTAACTACTGAGGACCCTGCGGTAACCGGCTAATACCAGGGGTTCATCGTCAACCATCAAGATGTTATAAGCCATAGCCCTCTCACCACCACTCAAAGTTTAGGCTACTCGCCACCCGCTAACCAGATTCAGCTGGGCTGAGTGCCGGGCAATTGTCAATTTAAACATAAACTTTCAACAAGTAAAGGCCTCTTCCATCCTTTAAGCAGGAAAACAGCCCTTCTCTTCTTAAACCATTCATTTTAAGCGGGTTACTCAAGATTGAACTTTTCTTCATTGAACAGCCTGATGCAGGCATCGACCACCTCTTCATCAAAGAGGGTGCCTCTCTGTTTTAATATCTCGCCCAGGGCTTCTTCAACTCCCAGGGCCGGCCGGTAGGGGCGATGCGAAGCCATGGCCTCAACCACATCGGCAACGCAGAGAATTTTAGCCTCAATCAGAATCTCTCCCCCTTTAAGACCAGCGGGATAGCCGCTGCCGTCAAGTTTCTCATGGTGCTGCCTGACTATAGTGGCGATCGGCCAGGGAAACTCAATTCCCTCGAGGATCTCATAACCGGTAGCAGGATGTTCCTTGATGATGCCGAATTCAAGAGCGCTCAGCTCGCCCGGTTTATTGAGAATTTCAGCTGGAATGGCAATCTTACCAATATCGTGTATTTCAGCAGCCAGCCTCAGTCCGTCGGTTTGCTCCTGCTGAAGGCCATACTCCTTAGCTATGGCAACGGCAAGCCCGGCCACCCGCTGCTGGTGCCCGGATGTATAGGGATCTCTTTTTTCGATCGCTATACCCATCGAACAGATTATGCCTTCCATTGCCTTGCGATACATCTGCAGGGTTTCTGCCTGCTTCTGCTCGGCCTCTTTACGTTCACTGATTTCCCTGCTGCATACAATGATGCTTTCGACACGCCCTTCTGGATCGGCAATCGCACTGACATAGAGTTCCATCCACACATAATGGCCGTCTCTGTGCCTGAAACGGCAATCTGCCCTTGTTTTAGCCCGGCTTAAGCTTAATTCGGAACCTTTCAGCAGCACCTCATTTAAATCAGCGGGGTGAATAATATCAAAAAATGACTTGCCCTGCAGCTCTTCAGGATCGTAACCGAGGATAACTCTGTGAGAGGGGCTGGCATAAATTAAATTACCGTCAGGATCGATCTGATTGACCAGGTCAAGCATGTTTTCAGTCAGGAGACGCAGCGATGCTTCATTCTGACGCAGTTTTTCCTCATTTTGCCTGCGGTCGGTAATATCTATTGCGGCCACGCCGATACCCCTTTTGCCGTTGGGAAGGGTCAGGGGAAAGAGGTTTGAAAGCCAGTGCCTTTCCTCTTCACTGCCGGGCAGTGTCCCACTTACTTCTAAGTTTAATTCAGCCACCCCACTCTTGATTACCCTCTTAAAAGATGGTTCGATCATAGCGACAAATTCAGGAACAACTTCATAGATTGTTTTACCCTTTATTTTCGCAACCGGAAGACCGATGCCGCGGGCAGCCAGCTGGTTCACTTCAAGATAGCGCATATCTTTGTCCAGAATATTTATAGCGATATTAATCTGCTCGAAAAAAGAGGTTATCTGGGTTAAGCTGTTTTTTAGACTGGCTTCGGTATTTTTAAGTTCAATGAGCTTGCTGATCTGTACAGAAACGCTATTGATAAACCTTTTTTCTTCGTCTAAAAAAAGACTGCCCTTCGCTGTTCCTTCCCTGAGGCAGCATATTTCCAGCTGCCCGTTGTTCTCATCCACTATTTCAATAGGCACGATTATGTTGGCCGGGTCCGGGAAAAAGTCTGCTGTTTGAAAATGCCGCTCATTGATAGAAATGCGGACACCGGTACTGCCAGGATCCTGGAAAGCCGCGGGTATAAGCTTTGCTGTTTCTTCAAGAATTTCTTCGAGGCTCAGGCCGGGGTTGTAAATCAGGTCTGTAAGCGTATAGAGGCAGTTTAGCTCTTTCAGCCTTTCTTCTAGCTTCTCAATATCTTCATTTTCTGGCCCTTTGACGGCTATTGGTGCCACCATGGCTCTGTTTTCGGCCATTCAACCCGCTCCTTCATAACTGCTATGATTTATCTACGATTAATCATAGCATGTCATTCTCAACTATTTATCAACATAATCAAAAGAACAAACTTGGAGCAGCGTAAAACCAAGGATGCAAATCAGCGGAGATTGACACGCACTTCCATATCAGCTGGTAGTCAGGCTTGGCAGCTTTATAACTATAAACATCTATCTTAGATTATTAAACATCGGCAGGGTAGGCGGTTTATGGTTTCAATGGCTTGTTTGCTTATATGAAAACTTTACTTCCTGATTACAGATACCTTAATGTCAGATTTCAGATTCAAAACGGGGCGGATGCCACCTATGGTGCTGATTCTGGTATGAATGAAACCACCGTCTTTGCGGACGCCGCGCGTATTATGATGGCCATAGTCCGAGGCGGCAGATCGTGTCCAATACCAAAAGGTTTCCCCACCTATCTTTGCTATCCTGTCTGCATTATCCGCCCTGGAAAAGTATGAAAAGACCTCGCCAACCCGGTATGTATTGTTATGCTCGCTATCGCCCAGTTCCGTGGAGGAGGGGATAAAAACCATATCGCTGGTACTGTAAGAACTGCCGTTTTTCCAATCCCGGTTCGGTAATGTGGTTGTTATTATGGCACCCCTGAAACTCTCAGAAAAAGCGTGGTAGAAGCCCTCGTCTGCATGGATGCCGTTTGAATTAAGCCATGGGCGCAGGCCGAGGGTGGCGATGGTCGAGTCATTATCACCCCAACTGCTACTGTTACCGAAATTTAAAAGACCGATCAGCTCTTCAGAGAGAAGAGTGACATGCGGCTGCAAGCCATCGTAATGGTTCTTCGCCATCACTATCCACTTAACGGCCTTAACCTCACCGTTTTCCGTGTAGTTATTACCTATCCGAAACTCCCACTCCCAGGAGGGGTCAACCACCCGGGCCCCGATGGGCAGGTCAGCTATGGGGATGGTGCCGTTTTCGTAGTCGATGGCGTAGACGGTATCGAGGGCGGCAATGATGGCAGGGTCTTCTGCCACTGCTTCTTCCTGCGGTTCAGCCTGTTCA
>CAZVLE010000127.1:0-8502 GCA_964627855.1 uncultured Syntrophomonadaceae bacterium
TCAAACCGGACATTATTGTCAACTCCTGTAAATTATTAGTCTTCTACCGATGTAGAAGACCTGCGTTTATTATAGCACATTTGGAGTTATTTGTAAAAAACAACGCTGTCACGATTTTCTCACTCTGAATTAAAACACAGTTTGAGTGACGGGGAAGACCGGGGTGGTAACGAAAATATGTCAAGAGAAAATATTAAATTATTGCTCTGGCAAATAGTAGTCTGACCAGCGTAACTCGCATTATTACCATTCTAATTTTAAAATTGTTAAGGCTTCCCTTGAAAAACCCTGTTCCTTGACAACTGCTCTCCATAACCAAATTTAACATGGCTCACGTTGCACTAAATATGCTTGCCTTACAGGGAATGGCCATGTTATTATTTCTCCATCATTAACACAGTAAGTAAGTTGACCAATGAGCCGACAAAGCATTGCCGGACCCTTCTACCATTTCAATTTATTCTAGGAGGCTTTTGAATGGCTGATAAACCTTATACAGTGGTTACAAAACAAAACTATGGCAACCGGATGATGGGCTCAATCAAGGGTGTCATCATAGGACTGGTCCTCTTTCTAGCGGCCTTTCCTGTATTATGGCTTAACGAAGGTTATGCAGTAAGGGTTTACAAAGGACTCGAGGAGGGGGCGGGTTCTGTTGTGCAGGCAGATCTGACCACCCTCACGCCGGAAATGGAAGGCCAGCTTATCCATGGCATCGGTACTACGATGACCCCTGAGGTCATGGTTGACAGCGACTTTGGAATTAACCTCAATGCAATCCACCTAGTGCGCCTGGTAGAGATGTATCAATGGAGAGAAAACGCGACCAGCGAAACAGTAGAAAAGGTGGGCGGAACCAAGGAAACCATTACTACCTATACTTATGAACCGGTCTGGTCATCATCACTAATCCAATCGTCTTCCTTTAAAGATCCCGATGCCAGAACCAAGCATGCCAATCCGGCCCAAATGCCCTTCCAGGGGCAGACCTGGACAGCGCAACAAGTTATGGTTGGAGCATATGCATTATCACCTGGCCTGATCAGGCAGATATCGGCAAATCAGGCCATTGATTACACAAACCCTGAAATAGCTGATATTCCCGAATCAATTAAAGAAAAAGCCGAGATTTCCAAAAATCAGATCTATGTTGGCACTTCCGGCAACCCGCAAATTGGCGATCTGAAGATCTCGCACAGGGCTGCATTGCCAGGCCAGGTATCTGTCCTGGGCAGAGTATTTAGCGGGCAGATAGGACCTTACAGGACAAAACAGAATACGACAATCGAGATCTTAAGACCGGGGATGCACACAGCCGAGGATATGATTGAAGCGGCCAGGGCGTCAAATGTCTTCCGCACCTGGTTGTTCAGAGCGCTCGGGTTTTTGCTCTTTTTCGTCGGTCTGAATACAATATTTAAACCTCTTGCCACAGCCGGGGTGGTTCTGCCATTTCTTGGCCGGCTGCTCTCGTCAGGACTGGGGCTGGTCGCAGGGCTGATCTCCATAATTCTTACTTTTATTGTGATAGCAGTTGCCTGGATCTTTTACCGGCCCCTGCTGGCAATTATCCTGCTCCTGTTGGCAGGAGCCTTCACCTATTTCCTGATCATGAGGAAAAAAAAGATCAACCAGCAGGAGGCTACAACTGAAACGGTCTAACCTTACTGCTGGGTTGAAATATTTACTTATGGATTAAGAGGAGGGGGGATATCTTTCCCCCCTCCTCTTCAGGGCATTCCATGTCTGCTGATCCGGCTATGAGAACAGGCTACGTGCTTAGATAATCTTGGATTTTATGACCTGGCCCTGTTTGCTATTCCTTGTAGTACAATGCCCCGACAGGGCAGGCATCGACACAGAGAGTGCACTGGGTACAGATCGACTCGGCCAGGGGAATATCCCCAATGGTGGTCACCATCCGCTCTATCCCTCGATTGGCAAAGCCTATGGCGCCAACCCGGGCCTCTTCACGGTCAGCCCAGATACACTGGCCACAGAGCACGCAGCGGCTGCGATCGAAAGAAAACTCGGCGGGGCTTACATCGATCTCAAACTGCCTGACGATGGACTTGAAACGATCGTGCTTCAGCTTAATTTTACGTTCCTTCGCTATGGTCTGCAAGATGCAGTTGCGGTTAGCCGGACAGGCCCGGCACTGCAGATTGTGGTCAGAAAGAATCAGCTCGAAGGCGGTTTTAACAAGGCGATCAACTCTTTCACTCCTCGTATTAACGACCATGCCCTCTTCAACCGTTCTCGTGCAGGAAGTCACCGGGCGTCCGGCGCCTTCAATTTCGACAAAGCAAAGCCGACATGAAGCATTGGGCCGGCCTTCTTCCCTGATGCCACAAAGGTGAGGGATAAAAATATCATTATCCAACGCTGCCCAGAGCACCTTTTCATCGCTCCGCACCTTCAAGGGTTTACCGTCTATAGTGATGTTAACATATTCACTCATGTTGCTTTCCTCTCCTTTTGCGGCGGCAAGATGGGGGGAGAAAGCTTGACCACAGCGCTATATTCAGGAGGACAGGCCTTCAGGCAGTTATCACACTTGACGCATTTCTCCTGGTCAATCTCCTTCAAACCGTCTTCCCGGGTAAAGATCGCTTCCGTGGGGCAGCTGCCGACACAGACATTGCATAGCTTACTGCACTTAGGCGGCTCTATATAATAGAGAATCAAATCACGGCAGACCAAAGCAGGGCAGCGCCCCTCTTCGATGTGAGCCCGGTATTCGTCACGAAAATATTGCAGGGTTGTCAAAACCGGATTCGGCGCAGTGCGCCCGAGATTGCATAACGAACCATCGCGAACATCCTCGGCCAGATCTTCGAGAAGCTGCAGGGTATCAGTGTCACCTTTTCCCTCGGTTATCGCGGTGAGAATATCAAGCATGTGCCTGGTGCCGATACGGCAGAAAGTGCACTTGCCGCATGATTCATGCTGAGTAAACTCCAGAAAGTAGCGGGCAACGGCTACCATACAGTCATCCTGATCCAGCACCACCAGGCCACCCGAGCCCATGATGGCCCCGGCATCGTGCAACGAATCAAAATCAATCGGAATATCGAGCGCCGATTCGGGCAGGCAGCCCCCTGAGGGGCCACCAATCTGCACTGCCTTGAACTCCCTGTCGTTAGGCAGCCCGTCACCTACTTCAAAAATCAGTTGGCGCAGGGTTGTGCCCATGGGCACCTCAACCAGGCCGGTATTGACAACTTTCCCGACCAGGGAGAAAACAGCCGTCCCGGGACTGTCAGGGGTTCCGATACTCTTAAACCACTCTGCTCCCCGGCGAACAATCAGGGGAACATAGGCAAAGGTTTTAACATTATTCAAGACCGTGGGCTTGCCGCGAAAACCTTGCTGGGCAAGGCGGGGCGGTCTGCTCTCCGGCATGCCCAGCTTACCCTCCATGGAGTTAATCAGGGCGGTAGCTTCGCCGCAAACAAAAGCGCCGGAGCCCTGGAATATTTCCAGATCAAACTGAAAATCAGTGCCCAGAATCGCATTTCCCAAGAGCCCCTTATCACGGGCTTGCTCAATCGCTTCCCTCACATGAGTAACTGCACGGGGATATTCAGCCCTGATATAAAGATAACCCTGTCTCGCACCTACGGCATAGGCACAAAGAATCATCCCTTCAATGACCAGATGCGGATCGGATTCGAGAATACTGCGATCCATGAAAGCGCCCGGATCTCCCTCATCAGCGTTGCAGACAACATAGATTTCGTCGCCCCCTGTTTTCAGGCAGGCTTCCCACTTTAGTCCCGCCGGAAACCCGGCTCCACCACGGCCGCGCAAATTCGCCTGTTTAACCTCTTCCAGAACCGATGATGGTTCCGCCGTAAGGGCTTTAGCCAGGGCGCTGTAACCTTCACGGGCTATATAGTTATCAATATCACGGGCATCGATGAAGCCGCACTGCTCAAGAATCAACTTTTCTTCGTATACGCCGCGGGGAAAATCTTCAAAAGTCGGAAAGACATCGTTGCGTTCAAGAGCTGCAAGGGCATACTCGTAGGAAGGATCATCTCCGTCCAAAAAATCTTCAACCAGGCGGTTAACCAGTCCCTCATCAAGATGCCCGTAACAGATGGGAGGGAAACCGGGCTGGGCAATAACCGCCATTGGTTCGGCATAGCAATGCCCCATGCAGCCAACCTCGATCACTTCTGCCTTAAGGCCTTTCTCTTCAATCAGCCGCTTAAATTCATCTCTAATCTTCAGCGATCCGGCGGCTATGCCACAGGTGGCCGTTCCGACCATCACCTGTGTTTTTTGCTCTGCCGCCCTATAGCGCTCTTCGGCCTGATCATATAATTTCTGGTATAGTTCTAACGAGCTTGCTTCTGCCATTACTGCTCACCATCCCCCTTGTCAGCCTCTGGATCTTGTTGCTCCTGCTTATTCTTATCCTGCAGGGAAAGCATGATCCCATCTACCCTGGTGGGAGTAACCTTTCCTTCAACTTCGTCATCGACAACAACAACGGGAGCCATGGTACAGCAGCCCACGCAGGCCACTCTTTCCAGGCTGTAAAGACGATCGGCAGTAGTTTCGCCTTCCTTGATTTCCATACGCCTTTCAAATGATTCAAGGGTAATATCGCCGCCAACCATATAACAGGCCGTGCCCATGCAAACTTTTACCTGGTGTTTGCCGGGCGGGTTGAGGCGGAATTGATTATAAAAAGTAGCCAGGCCGTAAATATCGACTGCCGGCATAGCCAGTTTCTCGGCGATCTTCTCCATGGCAAGAAGAGGCAGGTAACCTACTTTTGCTTGAACCTGTTGTAAGATGGGGATTAAGTCTTCGCGGTTTTTATCATTCTTTTCCAAAACCTCTTTCACACTGGCAAGGATCTGCTCTTTTTCTCCTTCAACTAACTGCAACGATTTCAACTCCCTAATCTAAGAACTATTTCCCGAGATTAATTAAATTTCTTCAAACCTAAAGAACATTATACTACTTTTTTGCTGCCATGGCATGATAAGAAGCAGAATCAAAACAAGACAATACAGCCCGGTTCCCTCTACTGATTTACCAGCGAAAGCAACCGGGTAAGTAAAAAGGGCGGGACCTAATGATCCCGCCCCCCGTCAATCATAAGTACTGGAGCGTTAAACCCCGGCCAGGCTCGAGACCAGTGCCGCCTTAATGGTATGCATGCGATTTTCAGCCTGCTCAAAAGCAATATTGTAGGGCGATTCAAAAACATCTTCGGTTACCTCGATACCATTGGCCAACTCTGGATGTTTTTTGGCAACCTCCTGACCAACCTTTGTATCGCTGTTATGAAAGGCCGGCAGGCAGTGCATAAATTTCACACGCGGGTTTCCCGCAGCCTCCATCATGGCACTATTGACCTGGTAAGGTAACAACATCTTAATCCGCTCAGCCCAGGCTTCGACAGGCTCACCCATCGACACCCAGACATCGGTATGGATGAAATCAACTCCCCTGACGGCTTCTTTAGGATCCTCAGTAAGAGTAATGCGTGCCCCGCTGTCAGCGGCAAACTCACGGCAGGCAGCAACATGTTCCTCCCTGGGCCACAGAGCCTGCGGGGCAGCGATGCGCACGTCCATGCCCAGTTTGGTTCCAACCAGCAGCAGCGAATGCCCCATGTTGTTGCGGGCATCGCCCAGGTAGGCGTAACTTATTTCGTGCAAAGGTTTATCACCATACTCGCGCATGGTCATAACGTCGGCCAGCATCTGGGTGGGGTGGTACTCATCTGTAAGACCATTGAAAACAGGCACACCCGCATAGAGGGCCAATTCCTCAACAATCTTTTGGCTTGAGCCGCGATACTCAATAGCATCATACATGCGCCCCAACACGCGGGCCGTATCCTTCATAGTTTCTTTATGGCCGATCTGCGAGGAACCGGGGTCAATATAAGTTACGTGAGCTCCCTGGTCGTAGGCGGCAACTTCGAAGGCGCAACGGGTGCGGGTGGAAGTTTTTTCAAAAATAAGAGCAATATTCTTTCCCTTCAAACGCTGCTGCTCTGTACCGGCATACTTGGCCCTTTTCAGATCGCGTGACAGATCAAGCAGGTAATGCAATTCCCGGGCGCTGTGATTCATCAGACTTAAAACATGACGGTTATGCAAGTTAAAAGACATGGCAGATCTCCCTTCTTGTCTTTTGCTCTTATCATACCATACCCTACCCCCTCAATCTAAACCCTTCCCTGAGAAAAATGCTTCAACCTTTTTATCACAACTGCTATTTGTTCATAGCTAGCAGCGATCAAATTGGTCACTTTATTAAAAAATTAAGGGATCTCAAAGATGAGATCCCTTTTTTCCCTGAACTTCCTGTATTATATACCTTTAGGTTTTTGAGTTTACTCCGCGTTTTTTATTACTGCCAAAGTTATAAAGCAAACCGACAATGACAGCAAGAGCAGCCACTCCTCCAAGCGGTCTAAGCAGGTATTGAAGGACCCTTTTACCGATCGGCACCTCAGACAAGGCCGGTAAATGATATTTAGCCGGTTCATGCTGCAGCACCAGGAGGACTTTTAGCCCCCCGAATTGATCTACACCATAGAGGTTAGCTTCGGCAAAACCCTGTTCTTTCAGAAGCTGCACCCGCTCACTACCTTGATCTATCATTTCCTGTCTGCTGCCGTATTTTATAGCCTGGGGAGAGCAAACGGTATAACAGAAAGGTTCCAGGCCATTTTCCACTCGCCTGTCGCAAAAGCTGCATTTCTCCATGATTTGTTTGGAGCGATCAAAGGTGATGACCCCGTAAGGGCAGTTTGCAGCGCACCAGTTACATTTAATACAGGTGCGCTCATCAAAAACAGTCAACCCTAATTCATTTTTATGCATGGCACCGGTAGGGCAGGAAATGACACAAAGCGCCTCCGTACAGTGCATGCACGCTCTCTTGTTGAACACTTCGATTGCATCAGGATATTGACCATGTTCGTGAGAATCTATCTCGGTTCTATATATATCCTGGGTTAAGCTGTAAATCTGCTTGCAAACCAGGGTGCAGGCATCACAATTAATACACAGCGACTGGTCTACCAGCATGGTATGATCAGTTGTTGCCATCTTGTTCGTTCCTCCTTTTAGCTAGGCCTTAAAACAGCTCACTACAAACTTAAGCCTTGGATATTTTCACCGCATAGTCCTGCATTGCAGCACCCATACCGGGATCATTTATCTTTTTCATTTCATCAAAACTCATTGTCGGAATCAGATCGCCCTCATTAGCACCACGACCAAAAGCCTGGGTCAGGTAAGAACTGTAACGACCGAAGCCGTGGAAAATCATCACCGTATCGGGACGAACACCCTCGATCAGTTTGGCCTTGAGCTTGATTTTCCTTTCGCGATCCATCCAACCCTGGCTGCGAGATTCCACATAGACATCATCGCCATCTTTTATACCCATCTCCGCCGCTTTGGCCTTATTCATAACGGCAGAATTTTCCGGGTAACCGGCCAGGGCCAATACGTTATTCTGAGTCTGGGTCATTTTATGCATCGGGGCCCGGCTGATCACCATGTAGAAGGGGTAATCGTCATCAGGTTCATCGCGGCGTGGTGCCCAGGTCGGCAGGGGATCGAAGCCATTTTCTTCAAAGAGGGTTGAGTAAAACTCAATCTTGCCGCTGGGGGTGCCAAACTCCTCACGGGGAACAAATTCACGGTCTGCCGGATTTTTCGGCTCCCAGAGACCGGTGGGACTGTTAATCAACTCTTCCCAGCTGGATCCGAGCGCCTTTAAACGCAAGTTGTTGAGCTTGCCACCGGAAATATTATCGGACCCGCCTTCAGAAGTGTCTTCGAAATACTCGCCGTAACCCATCGCTTGAGCCAGGTTTATACAGATGCCCCCAAAACCCCTGGCCTCTTCATGCAACTGTTGCACAACCGGGTTACGAACAGCAATCTGCGGGTAGAGGCTGTGGTAATCGCGTGGTCCCATTCCTGAGCTTTCCAGCCAGATAGGTTCGGGCAAAACAATATCTGAGAGCCAGGCCATCTCGGATGGATAAATTTCGCAGGTGACGATAAAATCAAGTTTTTTTAAAGCTTCTACCATGGTCAGGTGATCGGGGAAAGATAGCGGGTTATAACCCCTGATCAGGGCCGTCTTAACCGGATAGGGTTTATCGTTAAGCATACCGTAAGGGAGAGTGGCAAAGTTGCCGTGTGGGAAACTCATAAAGGGCCCCCGCTCCTCCCAGTTGTCAATCCTCTCCCGCCTGATCTCAGGCATTTTCTCCTTTAGTTCTTCAGGAATCGGGAAGAGGTCATCGAAACTGGGCATGCGTGGATTTCGCGGTAAAGTCATTCCACCGGGCCGGTCAACAGTTCCTACCAGGGCATCCAGGGTTATCTGGGCCTGAGCCAATCTGGTGCTATTCACGTAATTTGGACCGGCGCCGTCACGCTTGTGATGGGGTGCATGAGCGGGTTGATTAGCCGGATCGGCAAACTCGCGGGCGATTTCCCTGAT
>CAZVLE010000128.1:0-5904 GCA_964627855.1 uncultured Syntrophomonadaceae bacterium
CCGCTCTCCCGGTTTATCCTTCTAAGGTAGAGCTGATGCCCTTTCAATTACTCTTATTCTGTTTTTTTCTTGCAGTTATTGCAGGCCGCTGTTCTCAGATCGCTTACCTGGAATAGGTGTTGCAATAATTACTGCTTCACAGCAATAAAAAGTTTCAGGGTACTGGCTTTTCAAACTATCAATTCCCGTAATTGCCGAATTCAGAAGAAGAAAGGGCATCAAGCTCTCGTGCCATGTCCATGATTTCCTGACCCGGCAATCCGGCAGCATTAGCTTTTTCGACCCAGGCATCCATGATTGGATCGATCAGATCAACCCAGCGTTGGTATTCATCCGGGTCAAGTTCGATTACCTCCATGCCATGTTCTGTTACCCCGAATTCCTGGCCAAGAACGGTGTGGTCGGTTCTCAGACGACCATACTCCATGACATATTTTTCATTAACCTCGTTGAAGATTTCCTGCATCGAGGGAGGAAGTGAGTTCCAGGTATCCCAGTTCATAATTTTCATGAATACGATATTATAGGCGCCGGGGCACTTGGTAATATATTCTGTTACTTCTGCCAGTCTGAAACCTTTCAAGGTGTCTGTCGGAGCGAGAAGGCCATCGACAACGCCTGTTTCAATGTTCTCATAAGAAGCGCCCATCCCGAAAGAAACCGGGTTTGCCCCCAGGGCCTCTACCCAGGACATGGTTCCCCCTACTGCCCTGATATCAAGTCCCTGCAGATCTTCCATTGATCTGATCGGGGTATTGGTCATAAAGTCTCCCGGGCCGGTTGCCCAGAAATGCATTACCTTCACATTGGCATATTCTTCCTGAAGCAGTTCAGACTGTTTCCAGGCTTCATGGATTGTCAGTGAGGAAACCAGGGCGTTGTCGTTCAGGAAGCCAGGCTGTTCAAAGGCGTCTGTAATCGGAAACAGGCCCGGCGTATATGAAGGGCAGGTAGTGGCGATATCTGTCACTCCCTGGGCTGTGCCTTCATAAAGTTCTGGCATGGACAAGAGGGCCCCGGCGTAATGCCACTCAAACTCTATGCTGTGTGGAGTTTCCGTGCTGACTCGCTCGGAAATTTCTTCAGCCCAGGCGTGATGTCCTTCAGCCACCTGGAAATCGCCTGCCGGCCAAAAAGTGGCAAATTGCAGGGTAAAATGCTGACCTTCCTCTTCACTTACTACTTCAACTTCTTCGCCGTTGTCTCTGTCCGGTTCAACTGCCGGTGTGGCCCCCGGTTGGCAACCGCTAATGACAGGGGTTATAAAAAAGGCAATGAACAGGAGCAATAGAAAAACTCTTTTTCTTTTCATGACTTATCCTCCTTTGGATTGTCAGCCTGGCAGAGGCCACTTTACACCCCATTAATGCAACCCTAATGAAGAAAAAGCAATTCCTTCCTTCGTTCAGGCGGTTAAGTTGCGTCAGGGTAATAAAATGTTCCCGGTGAGGAGAATTGATAAGCAAAATAAAAACCGACCCTGCGGCCGGTATTGATTAATTACTTACCCTGCCGTCCTACCATGCTACAAAAAGTTTTATTCGGCATAGTTGATCATATTCCTTCCTCTGGAAAAACTTTTTTGCGAATTTTTTGCTACTACCACCGGATAATCACTATGAACTGTTTTTGTTTAGCAGCTGCTCCTACAAATTTATGGGCAGCGCGGATACCCTGAAAGGGGCAATCATTATTGTCATATTCCAGACTGAGCTGTTACTAGCAAATTAAAATTGATTCTGATATTTAAAGGGTTACCTCTCTCAAAGGGCGAATTATTTTTAAGGGAGTGATGATTGATGCAGGATAGGATCAACGTGGGCGTCAGTTCCTGCCTGCTGGGCAATACAGTGCGCTATGATGGCGGGCATAAGCATGACCACTATATCACTGACATACTGGCTACTTACTTTAACTTTGTTCCAGTCTGCCCGGAAGTTGAGTGTGGGCTACCCATCCCCAGGGAAACGATGCGTCTGATAGGAGATATTGACAATCCGCGACTGGTTACAACCAAAACCGGTATTGACCATACTAATCGAATGCATCTTTTCTGCAATAAAAGAGTGAAAGAACTAGAAGCCGATGATCTGTGCGGGTTTATCTTTAAAAAAGACTCTCCCAGTTCCGGGTTACACAGAGTTAAGGTCTATGGAACTTCCGGTCAGGCACAAAAACTGGGCCGAGGCCTTTTTGCATCTGCCTTCGTCAAGCATTTTCCCCTGGTTCCCGTTGAAGAAGAAGGCAGGCTCCATGATGCCAGGCTGCGGGAAAACTTCTTGGAAAGAATTTTCTGTTACCATCGCTGGAAAGATTTCCTGGCAAGCAACGCTGATTACAAAGGCCTGATCGATTTCCATACCCATCACAAATTGCAGCTGATGGCTCACAGCCAAAAACACTTGACTAAGATGGGTAAATTAGTAGCGACGGGTAAAAATGTAGACAGCCAGGAGCTTCTCAATGATTATCAACAGAACCTTGTTGAAGCATTACAATTGAAAGCCACAGTCAAGAAAAATGTTAACGTTCTTCAGCATATCATGGGTTATTTCAAAAAACAGATCACCGGAGATGATAAGGTCGAGTTGCTCGGCTTGATAGATAATTATAGCCGCTCAATGGTCCCCCTGGTAGTTCCACTGACCCTGATCAACCACTATGTGCGTAAGTACGAAATTTCTTACCTGCAAAACCAAACCTATCTTGAACCCCATCCGGCAGAACTAATGCTGAGAAACCACGTCTGATCTGTGTTCACATGGTAAAATTGCCATTAATATGTTATTATTCTTTATATTATTAATAAGGGAGTCTCGATCCAGGAGAAAAGAAATTGAAAACTGCAACCGAAGCAAGTGATGGTTACTGCCTGCGGGCGCATGATTTTAAAAAAATGATCCTCGGAGCCAATTTTTTTTTCGACCGGGAAAAAGAAACCATTAATGCCCTCAATGTATTTCCGGTCCCCGATGGTGATACCGGAACCAATATGAGCCTGACTCTCAAAGCAGCAGTTGAGGGTTCGCTGGCCTATGACGGCCAGTCAATCGGTGAGTTATCTGAAATTGTAGCATCACGAGCTCTCATGGGAGCCAGGGGCAATTCAGGAGTCATCCTTTCTCAAATCCTGCGTGGACTGGCTCGCGGGTTACGCAGCAAGGATCAGATTACTCCCGGCGAATTAAGCAAGGCTTTTCAATATGGAGTTGTTTATGCTTACAGGGCAGTTTCGAAGCCTGTGGAGGGCACTATCCTCACGGTTGCCAGAGAAATGGCCCGCGGCATCAGGGCAGCCTCGCGCAAAGGTGAAAACCTCTATAATTCAATTGAAGAAGCTTTAACGAGGGGTAAAGCAGCCCTGGCAAAAACCACCGATATGCTTCCAGCCCTGAAAGAAGCGGGGGTAGTTGATGCCGGCGGTTTGGGCCTGCTGGTCTTTTTTGAAGGCTGCCTTTATGCCATGAAACAATCATTAAATGATATGCTGAACCATAGAAAAGACAGTAAGGTTAACATAGAACATTCTGCGAACAGAGCAGTTGCCGGCTATAATGACACTGAACCGCTTAATCTCGATTTTCCATACTGTACTGAGCTGATCATCAAGTCTTCGTCAGGAAACTTTGCCGGCCTGGAAGAAAAACTCGAGGCTCATGGTGATTCGCTGATCATGGCTGCAGATAATAAAATAGCTAAAGTACACCTACATACCGACAAACCGGATCTGGTTTTAAAAACTGCTCTTGCTTACGGTACTATTCATGATATCAAGATAGACAACATGCTTGACCAGCACAAGCAGACTCTTGCCATGGAAAACAAAGTCGATCATTCCATCATTCTTCCGGGGATCATTCCCCATGAAAAGGGTACGGTTGGAATTATAACCGTATCATTTGGCGAAGGCTTCCGGGAAATCTTTCTAAGCCTTGGCGCCGATGAAATAATTTTTGGCGGCCAGACAATGAACCCTAATGTTGAAGAATTGTTGGCAGCCGTGAACAACCTGCCTCAAGAAGACGTTATCATTCTACCAAACAATAAGAATATTATTATGGTAGCTGAACAGGTCAAAGCTCTTAGCAAAAAAAATATTGCTGTCCTGGAAACAAAATATTTGCCGGAAGGGCTGGCAGCCCTGCTGACCTATAACCCGGCCAATTCTCTTGAGGAAAATGTTACGAATATGCTTATGAGCATGAAAAGAATCAAGACAGGCTTGATCACCTATGCAACCAGGGATACAACAATTAAAGGTGAGGTTGTCAGGCAGGGTGAATTGTTAGGTCTGTCTGGTGATGAGGTAATTACTGCCGGCCAAGAAATAGATCAGGTAAGTCTCGATCTGATTTATAAAATGAACCCGGAAAACGAGGAAGTATTAACAATTTTTTATGGAAAAAGCGTAAACCAGAACGAAGCATTTGCCCTGGCCAAAGCTCTCGAAAAAAAATATCCCGCCCTTGAAGTAGAACTGCAGTATGGCGGCCAGCCAATATATTATTACATTATTTCCCTGGAATAAAGCTGATGTTTCACCCTTTTTTACACAGTGCCTTGACAACATTTATGGAATACGAAATGGCAATTATTGCAATGACTATTTGCCTGCAAGAGCTTTCACAAGCTGCAAGCGAACACAAAGCGAGCCACTAAAAATAGCAACCTGAGCAAGAACTTAAGCCGGGGCCCGCCCCTCAGGAAAAACCTATTACTTACAGGTAAAAAAACGGGATAGCAATAATTGACCGGGCACTAGCCCACTTACAACAGTAGAGGAGGAAATAATCTATGGCCCTTAAACCTGAACTTAAACCCGAAAATCCCTGTTTCTCTTCCGGACCCTGTGCCAAGCGCCCGGGCTACCATTTAGATAATTTGCGTGGTGCCTTACTGGGCCGTTCGCATCGCAGCAAGGCAGGCAAGGAAAAGCTAAATGAGGCTATTGAAAGAACAAAAATACTGCTGGAATTGCCGCCGGATTACCTGGTCGGTATCGTGCCGGCGTCAGACACCGGAGCATTTGAAATGGCCATGTGGAATCTCCTGGGTGAGCGCCCTGTAGATATAATCTACTTCGAATCATTTGGCAAAACGTGGGCTGACAATGTTAAAAATCAGCTCAAACTAAAAAATGCCCGTTATTTTAGTGCTGAATATGGCCACTTGCCAGAACTGACAGAGATCAATTTTGGCCATGATCTCATCTTCACCTGGAACGGAACAACCAGCGGGGTTAAAATACCAGACGGCAAATTTATTCCTGACGACCGCTCCGGCCTGACTTTATGTGATGCCACCTCGGCAGTTTTCGCCATGGAGATCCCCTGGTCGAAAATAGATGCCGCCACCTTTTCCTGGCAGAAAGTCCTCGGTGGCGAAGCTGCTCACGGCATGCTCATACTGGCTCCACGAGCAGTGGAAAGGATCGAAAACTATACGCCACCATGGCCGATGCCGAAAATATTTCGCCTCAAAAAAGGCGACAAACTGATGGCGGATATTTTTGACGGCTCAACAATTAACACACCTTCACTGCTTTGTGTTGAAGACTACCTTGACGCCCTTAGCTGGGCGGAAAAAATAGGCGGCCTACCGGCCCTGATAGAACGCAGTGAGAAAAACCTGCAGGTAATTAATTGCTTTGTTGCCAACCATGACTGGATTGACTTTCTCGCCGCAGGTCCGGCTATTCGCTCCAACACCAGTGTCTGCCTGAATCTCGATCTGGCAGCCGACAAGCTAAAAAAACTGGTTAAGTTACTGGATGACGAAGAGGCCGCTTATGATATAGCTTCATACCGCGACGCTCCGGGAGGGTTGCGTTTCTGGTGCGGGGCAACAGTAGAAACAAAAGATCTTGAAATCGCCATGCAGTGGCTGGAGTGGGCTTATCATATG
>CAZVLE010000129.1:0-7580 GCA_964627855.1 uncultured Syntrophomonadaceae bacterium
TCTAGTTTAAGTGTACGGCTGTTCCAAGGTGTCCGGGCTGCCCATAAACTTAAGTCGCATTAAGTGGAAACAGTTCAGCCGGAGCTTTTCGCCGCCTTCCCTCAACAATCGTCATCCTGACTAGCTTTCGGCGTGATCCATCCAGCATCACGGCCGGCGAAACTGCCCGGCTTCACCGACCACTAAAGCTGCTCCTACGAATTTATAGGCAGCGCGGATACCTTGGAACAGGAAATCATTATTGTCATATTCCAGGCTGAGCAGTTATGTTGTGTTTAAGGATGCGATTGCTATTGCCAGTTTTTAAAGGGTGTTGAAGATGAACGAAAAGGAGCCTGAACCATTTTCACCTATACGCCTTGGGCTAGATATGGGTGTTTTCTCAGCCAAAGGGGTTCTGATTGATCATAATCACATTGCCAGGGTTAGCTTTCCTACAGTGGGGAAACCTGTTGAGGCTGCCCGGAAATGTATTACCAGGCTTTTAGATGGTAAATCTGCAAACCCGGTCAAGATTGGCATAATGGGTCAAAACGCCCGCCTGGTTGGAGAATGTCTCGGTATTGAACCACTGCTGGAGATTGAATCATTACAAGCCGGCCTTATGCAGCAGAATATCAAAACCGATTATCTTCTTTCACTCGGGCATGAGAATATTTATTACCTGGAGCTGGGTAATAATGGAGATATTAATTATTTTAGTCGTAACGGCCAATGTGCAGCGGGAAGCGGCTCATTCTGGTATCAACAGGCGACCAGGATGGGTTATAATGATCAAGAACTGGCCAGGATAGCGGCTGAATCAGAAACAACCGTGCCCATTTCCGGACGCTGCGCCGTTTTTGCTAAATCGGATATGACTCATGCCATCAATGAGGGCGCGACGCAAAACGCAGTATCGGCTGGTATGGCTAAAGCCCTGGTGGAAAACATTCTTAGCAGTGTAGCTTTGAACAGAATACAGGGCCCAGGATTATTAACTGTAATCGGTGGAGTGGCAAATAACAAGGCAGTATTAAAGCATCTTACCGAATATGCTGAAAAGATGGGAATTGAAATTAATATTCCCGTTAACCACCAATACCTCGGTGCTGCCGGAGCAGCAGTTCATGGAACGAAAATCAATTTAACGGCAATTACCGTTCAGCAATTGACTACCCCGGCCTACAGAACGGAAAAGCCCCTGCCCCCGCTTGAGCCTGGCCGGGTTTGTTATTTAAACAGTCGGCAATCAGATCAGGATCCTGGTTGTTACGATCTGAACAGAGTTTTTCTTGGAGTGGACTGTGGCTCCGTTTCTACTAAATGTGTCCTTCTTGACCAGGCCGGCCGGCAGATCGGTGGCGTGTATCTTCCCACCACCGGACGGCCTGCTCTTCAGGTTCTTCAACTGATCAGGGAAGTTGAAAAACGCTATGGGTCAATGCTTAGTGGGGTTCCGATTACAGCCTGCACAACAGGTTCGGGCCGCTTTTTATCCCAGAAGATTCTCAATGCAGAATATGCAGTCGATGAAATTACCTGCCAGGCTGCAGGAATTAAGCATCTCTTTCCCGATCAAAAGATTCTTTCCATAATCGAGATTGGCGGCGAGGATTCTAAATTTATCCAGTTGCGGGAAGGCACCCTTTTCGACTACAATATGAATCCGGTCTGTGCTGCCGGTACCGGGACTTTTTTAGAAAACCTGGCAGAATTGCTCGGGGTAAGCATTAAAGACGAGTTTTCCGATCAAGCCTTTTCTGCAGATTATGCTGTCGACCTCGGTGACATATGTACGCTTATATCACAATCAATTCTCAATTCTGCTTCAGCCAGGGGATTGCCTCTCAATGAACAACTTGCCAGCCTGGCCTATTCTTCAGCGCAAAACTATTTAAGCAAGACAGTTGATAAGCGACCATTAGAAGGGTTGATCGTATTTGCCGGCGCTACAGCAAAAAACCATGCCCTGGCGGCAGCCCTGGCTGCAATTTGTGAAAAAATAGTTTATGTTCCGGATAAGCCAGAATTGACCGGGGCCCTGGGCAGTGCCCTGATGGCAAGACAGTTTTACAGACAGGGACAGAAAAGTAAGAACTCTTTTAGCAGCCTGGACAATATCAGTGATTTTTCCAGTTCGAAAAAACCCTGCCGTGCCGAATGTAAACATGAACACAGTTGTGTCCTCAATATCATTAAATTCGCCGACGGAAAAAAATTCATTTATGGTGATCGTTGTGGTCGATACTCCGGCCTTGACAGGCAGAAAGCAGATGAAGATGGCGTCGATTATGCTCTTAGAAGAGCTCATTTATTTGCAAAAGCTGCAGGAAAAGGCGAGGGCGGCAGTCCCACTGTCGGAATAGCTAGAGCCGGCCTTTACTTCGAGTATTATCCCTTCTGGTCGACTTTTTTCAGTGACCTGGGTTGCAGCCTTACTGTCACTGCTGATACTTCGCCGGAAACTTTGCAGAAAGGCAAAGTGGCCCTTGACTCGGAAATGTGTTATCCGATGAAAGTTATCATCGGGCATTACAGTGAACTGAAAAACATGAATCCCGACTATATCTTTGTTCCCGAAGTGGTAAATACAGAGGCATTACCCTGGGCGGATCAGTGGCCGCGTTCTTTTGTCTGCCCTCTGCTGCAAACCCTGCGAGGAACGGTGCAGAATTCTCTTGCTATCGATGATGATCAACTACTTTATGCCCAACTTAATTACCGGGCCGGCTACAGTGGTATCAGGGATCAAATGCGACCCCTTGCCTTGAAAATACTCGGCCGGAAGTTTAATGAAAAGCGCTTTGAAAAAGCCCTTAAGCAAGCATACAAAGCCCTGGAACGCTACAAAGAAAACATGGTCAGGGTCAGTGAAGAGATTTTCAGAGAATTGAAGCAAGATCCCACCCGTGTAACAGCAGTCATTTTAAGCCGTAGTTACACTTTATACGACGAATTTATCTCAAAGAGAGTGATGCATTACGCCAGTATTTGCGACATCACGCCAGTTCCCCAGGAATACCTTTTTCTCTATCTGCAATATTGGTTTGATGGAGATTTATCGTCCTCTTTCCTCGATCCATTTCGTGCTGAATTTATCGCTTACCTTAATGAACAGGTCAGCAGCCTGGAAAATATTTATCCGGCTCAACTGCAACGGATATTGTCGGTTGTTATGCTGGTCAATTTTTTAAATGGAAAAAGAGCAGAAACCGGGTTGCCACGCTTGAATATTATCTTCCTGGATCCATTTAAGTGCGGCCCCAATGCAATGCTACGACATTATTTAAATGGTATGACCAGTTATCTGCGCCTGACTTTAGATGAGCATACGGCAGCGGCGGGTATGATTACCAGGTTGGAAGCCTTTCGGAATACCTGTCTTTCGAATAACAGCAAAAGTGAAATAAAAGTAATATCTACCGCTACCACTTCGTTTGCAGACAAAGAATGGCGCAAAATCCTTGTTCCCGAGCCGACAAGGCATGCGGATATCTTTGTCTCCATGTTTAAACGCGCCGGGATTGAGGCAGCGCTCCTGCCCCGGGGTATTAGAGGCGACCTTTCACTGGCCCAGCGTTACATTAACGGTGAAGAATGTTTACCCTTCATGCAAAATGTGCAAGATTATCTTTCCTACCTCAACTCAAATTGTGGAGAAAGCGATGGTCTGGTCTTCTTTCAGGGCTGGGCCTGTGGCCCATGCCGTTATGGCCTTTACGCCCCTACGCAGTCTCTGATCATCAACAGGGCCGGCTGTGGTTCGCGCAAAGTTTGCGCCATCAGGTTTAGTGATATTCTCACTCGTTTTGGCATCGGGTTCGTGCTTGTTCTTTTCAACGGACTGTTTGCAATCGATTTGTTATATAAAATGCTTCACAAAACCAGGCCTTATGAATTAAAAGCGGGTAGCGCCGAACGCCTCTTTGAAAAGTTTGTAAAAAAGTTGTCTGCTTTGCTGGAAAGCCAGAATTATAGCGGACTGTTTCATATTGCCTGGGGCAGATACAGGAAGGCCATGGAAAAGTTAATTGCAGAAGCAGCAGAAGATTTCTCTCGGTTACCCCTTGCAAAGATAAATAAGCCGCGTATCCTGCTGGGTGGTGAGTTCTATGTTCGTCTTGATGATCGTTGTAACCAGTCGGTTATTGAACTGATTGAAAAAGCCGGGGGAGAGGTATGTATTGCTCCGATGACCGAAGTCTTCACCTATACTCTTTACATTGATTGTTTTGAGGCCAGGCAGGCTTTTAAGGTCAACCGCAGGCCTGCCGATATTTTTAAACAACTTGCTTATAGCCTGATGCTTAAAATCGCTCACCGCGACGAAGTGGCCCTGCAAAAGGCTGCCGGCAGTTTTCTTGAAGATCTGTACGAACCTGCCCCGGAAGAAATCATGAAGAGAGCCGGTAAATATGTTTCATCTCATTACGGTGGCGAACCGCCGATGACTATCGGGCGCGTTGCCGCCTTTGCAGGGAGAAAGCGTGTTTCAGGCGCTATATTTGTTGCTCCCTTTACCTGCATGCCCGGTTCAGTTGTTGAAGCGCTCCAGGGCAGCCTGCAGGATGAACTTAATATACCGATTATTTCCGTTTATTATGATGGCAGGGAAAGCGCAAACCGTAATGAAATGGTTGAGGGGCTGGTTTTCCAGGCCCGTCAGAGGTTAAAAAAAGAAAATACATCTTGCTCATAGTTCCAGACGGACAACCGTAACGGCTTTAATGGCACAGGGACGCATTGTTCCTCTGTCGAGGGTTATTTCCCCGCTGGTCGGGTCGAAGCGTAGCGGCACCCCCCTGAAATGCTGGTACCCGTTGCTATCTAAAATCGTTATATTTAAAGCCAGCCCCCGCGCGACGGCTTCTTCGAGCATGCACTGCATCTGCCACTGTTCCTGTTCATCGAGGAAATTGCGGCGATGGGCCTCTTCCCATTCGATCCTGGCATGGTGTTTTTGCAGGTTTTCACAGTGTTCCGGTAGCATCATTTTGCTGCAGGCAAATTGCCGGCCGGCTTTTTTATTAATCATGCATCATGGCCCCCAATTTTGCCGGCGCGCTGTAAAAACTGTGCACCCGGCGCCAGTGAAGAGGCACGGAAGATGCTGGTTTTGCCGAAACGTTCACGGAGCAGGTCAGCCGTGCGGGTCAGGCGTTCCTGCTGGTCGCAGCGTTCGGTTCGACAAAGCTGGAGCTGGCGATAAGCAGTAAGGCCGGTCAGGCTTATGCCTACGGCACGCAGGGGCTTCCTGTCCCAGTGTGTCCGGAATAGCTGCAGTACGGTGGGGTAAACCTCGAGTGCTGTGGCCGTATGAAAAGGCAGTTTTTTCTGGCGTGAGAAACCGGTCGGGTAAGCAAAGTCGGATCCTTTGCAGTATAGGTGAACGGTAGAAGCGATTTTTCTCTGCCGGCGGGTTCTGAAACAGACTTCTTCTGTCATCTCAAGCAGGACCAGCTCTATTTCTTCCTGCCGACGATAATCCCGGGGCAGTGTTGCAGTATGGCCGACACCTTTTTGCTCCGGCACCAGGTTTGATTCAAGCGAAGAATAATCGATGCCCCGGGCATTGAGCCAGAGCAGCTCGCCGTTTATGCCCCAGCGCCTGCGCAGTGTTTCCCGGGGCAGACCGGCCAGATGTCCAATTGTCCGGATCCCGATTCGCCTAAAATTGCGCTCCATGCGATGACCAACGCCAAAGAGAGAACCAATTGGCAGGGGCCAGGTATAGGCGGGATAGTTTTCATCGTCAAGAGCGAAAAAGGCGAAAGGGTTTTTTTTGGCAAAGCAGTCACAGGCCATTTTAGCCTGGAGCATATTTTCTCCCATGCCGATGCGGCAGCGTATGCCCGTTTCAAGCAGAACTGTTTCGCGCATCGTTTCTGCTGCTTCACGGGGACTGCCAAAGAGGTGCGCAGATCCGGTCAGATCAAGAAACTGTTCATCAATTGAATAAGGCAGCACACGGTCGCTGAAGCGTTCGAAGATAGCGGTTATTCGCAGGGAATAGTCAATATATTTTTGCATCCGGGGATGCACAAAAACGATCCAGGGACACATGCGCCGCGCTTCCCAGGCCGGTTGCCCGGTTTTTACACCGTGGGCCTTGGCTTCAGGACTGGCAGCAAGGATAATGCCATGTCGCAGGGCCGGATCGCCGCACACTGCTACCGGGCGACCATGCAGGGAGGGATTTTCGGCTTTTTCGACGCTGGCGTAAAAGGATTCCATATCGACCAGAAAGATGGTTCTTTTACCCATCGCGCGGAACACTCCTTATGCGAACTTATGTTTGCAAAGCTCATTATATCACTCTGCCGTAAAAAGTAAAGGACAAAAAATTAATTCACCGGCGCCTATTTAAAGGGGGCAGGATTTAAGGCTGTTTCTGGAGAATATTTACCGGTCAGAAATAAGGAGGTTGAAAAGTTTATGCAAAAGCCGCTGGCTGGGATAAAAGTAGTCGATTTAAGCCGCTTTATTGCCGGTCCTTACTGTACCATGAAGCTCGGCGATATGGGAGCCGAGGTAATCAAGGTGGAAACTCCGGGCAAGGGAGATGATTCAAGGGCACTTGGCCCGCCTTTTTTGGCCGGTGAGTCAGCCTACTACCTTTCTTTTAACCGCAGCAAAAAAAGCATTGCTCTCAACCTGCGGGAAGAGAAAGCGAAGACAATTCTCCGGCAGCTGATCAGCGAGGCCGATGTATTCGTAGAGAACTTTCGCATCGGGGTTACCGAGAAAATGGGCCTGACCTATGAAGAAGTCAAAAAAATAAAGGAAGATATCATTTATTGCTCAATAACCGGCTACGGGCACAACAGCCCTTACCGGGAAAAGCCGAGCTTTGATGTTATGATCCAGGGTGAGGCGGGTTTGATGAGCATTACAGGATTTCCCGATGGGCCTCCGCAGCGCCTCGGGGTAGCCATAGCCGATGTCCTTGGGGGCTTTCATGCCGTGGAAGGGATCCTCCTGGCCCTGCTGGTTCGTCAGAAAACGGGACAGGGTCAGTTTGTCGATGTATCGCTGATGGATTCTATCATTGCTATTCTGACTTACCAGGCCGGAAATTTCCTTGCCACCGGTGAAGTTCCGCAGCGGGTCGGCAATCGCCATCCGATGATCACTCCCTATGAAAGCTTTGAAACGGCTGACGGCTATGTAATTTTTGCCGTTGGCAATCAGAGGTTATGGGAAAACTTTATAAAGGTTCTGGGTAGGGAAGATTTGAATGATGATCCCCGTTTTGCCGAAATGAAGGGTCGCAACCAGCATCCTGAAGCATTAAAGGAGATTCTTGAAGAGATCACCAGGAAGAAAACAACCGAAGAATGGGTAACTGTGATGGAAGAGGCCGGGGTTCCCTGCGGTCGTATTCGAACCATTGACCAGGTTCTTACTGATCCACACGTGGATGTGCGGGAAATGGTAGTTGAAAAAGAGCATCCTACTGCGGGCAAAATTAAGCTGATTGGTGTTCCGACCAAGCTATCACTGACACCCGGAGAGGTTACGGCGCCGCCGCCGACTCTTGGCCAACACACGACAGAAATACTGGAAGGCCTTGGCTACAGTAAGACAGATATAAAGGG
>CAZVLE010000130.1:0-4257 GCA_964627855.1 uncultured Syntrophomonadaceae bacterium
TTTTTAAAGAAACACTTCGTGGTTATGACCTGCTGGCCAGGATTGGCGGTGATGAATTTGCCCTGGTATTAAACCGAACAGATAGAAAAACCGGTGAAAGCATAATGGAGAGAATTAGAAGTAATGTAGAAAAGTACAACCAGAAGCACACAGCTTTGCCGCTTAGTATTTCTATGGGTTTAGCGGTCAGTGAAAACCCTGACCAATCGCTGGAGGAGACCCTCAGAGAAGCTGACGGTCTGATGTACAAAGAGAAACTACAGCGCAGGGCCCAATAAAATAAAAGTTAGTCCGCATGGTAATAACTGCACCAGGGGGCTAGAAGATGGACAATCAGTACGATGTTATTGTAGTCGGTGCCGGCACAGCCGGTACTTATTTTGCCAAATTACTGGCCGAACAGGGTTACAAGGTTTTAGTGGCGGAAAAGGACTCCAAAGAAAAAATTGGCAGCCGCCTGGATATTTTTCACATTGACAAGGAGCTATTTAAGAAGTTCGGCATACCGGACCCATCCACCAATGATGAAGAATATGTCTCCGAATTTGAATTCGCCGTTAGCAAGTCAGCCTTTGACCGTTATCCTAAGCGTGTCTACTACCCTTTTGTAGTAATGCACTTGCCCTTGTTTTTGAGCAGGTTGGCCGGATGGGCTGAAAGCTTCGGAGTTGAGTATGCTTACAATACTGAGTTTGTAGACTTCATTTATTCTGAAAATAGCATTCAGGGCGCCCGGCTGAAACAGGGTGAAAAAATTATTGATCTAGCGGCAAGACTGGTCGCGGACGCATCGGGTATTGTTTCCGCAGCACGCCGCAAGCTTAAAGCTGATTACGGTGTCGAGACTTTTGAGATCGGCTCCGATGAAAGGTTTTATGTAATCCTCCGTTATGTGAAACTGAAAAACCCCGATCAAGACCGCCTGTCGTACAGCACCGGCTGGCCCTACTTCAAAACCTGGATTGCCCCACAACACGATCCGGATGGGGCAATTATCGGAGTAGGCGCAAATTTCTCCTTTGACTTTGCGGAAGAGATTTATCAAAAGTTCACAGCCCAGATCAAGCTGCCGCCCCATGAACTGCAATACATTGAAAAGGGCACTACTCCCTACCGCCGCCCTCCCTATTCTTTTGTTGCCGATGGCTTTGTTGCCCTTGGCGATTCGGCCTGCCTCACCAAACCGTTTAGTGGTGAGGGCATCACCGCCGCATGGGAACTCTGTGCCATTGCGGCCGAAGAATTTGCCGCAGCAATGAGAGAAGGCAATTACCCCGCAGCTAATAGTGTATGGAATACCAATTACCGCTATCAACGCGGACAGGGCGCCAAGTTTGCCTACCTGATGGCAACTCTCATCGGCGCGGTAAACAGCACCCCTGAAGAAAATGACTATCAGTTTAAAAAAGATATTGTGTTCAGCGAAAAAGATATGACATCCATGAACCGGGACTTCGGTGTGACCCTCGGGCTCAGCGACACCATATCCCTTGTCTCAAAAATAGTCGGTGGGGTTTTAACAAAAAACATCTCCACTGCCACGGTTAGATCATTGCTGCGCTCCGTCAAGTTTGCAGGCAAGCTTCAGGAACACTACGAAAAATTCCCTGCAGATATGGGTGAATATGGGGTATGGCAGAAAAAAGCAGACCAACTATGGGCCTCAGTTGGAACCATGGCAGATACGGTAAAACGTTAAAGCTGTAACCAACACCCCCGGATGCACCGGTTAGTGCAGCTGCTTTAACCTGTTTATTGCCTCCAGGTGAGTTTTGCGGGTTATTGGGAACCAAATCAACAGGGGCAGACTTAAAAAAACCAGCAAAGAAGGGACTGGCCCAAAGAAAAGACGAAGGCCCAGAAGCGCCTGCGCAGACTGAGCCACGTCGGGCACATAGCCGAACAGGTTCAAGACCCAGCCGGCGACAAACAAGCCCAGTGCATCAGATAATTTACCGATAAAACCCCTGACCCCATAGTACATGCCCTCCCGCCGTTCCTTCGTAAGAAGTTCATCGTATTCAATCACATCCGGCAGGATCGACCAGGGTAAAACCCATTGAGCCGAGAACCCAAAACCGGCAATAAAAATTATTAAATATATCAGGCTGCTGCCTCCCAGGGGCAGAAAAAAGGTTGAAGCGGTGGCTCCGAAGGCAATGAACAAGCCCAGAGCATAGGTGGGGCCCTTAGCCCACCTGTCTGTAAGCCACTTCCAGAAATAAAGGAAAGCCCCGATGGTAACCAGGAGCAGGGCCATTACCAGGGGGATCTGATCTTTCATGTCCAACTGGTAAGTTAACATAAAGGGCATGTAAGACATTACCAGCATGAAACTCATCCCGGTAATGCCTCCCTGGATCAAGAGAAAAACGAAGGGCTTGTTTTTAAAACAGGCCATTACTGACCTTATCGCGGGTAACTTTGACGGGGCACCTTCCAACTCTTTGCGTTGTTTTACGCCAAAACTGGTGATGTAAAGACAGAGCACAGCGAAAGCAGCGAACATAAGCCCTGTCATCTGCCAACCAATCTGCTCGGTGATGAATAAACCGGCAATAAGGGGAGGTAGCGCTGCACCGCCCATGTAGCCAATGGTACCCCCGATCATACGCACCGTGGTCAGGCTGGTGCGTTCATCGTAATCCCGGGTCAATTCAGGTGTCATCGAATAGTAGGAAACTGATACAACCGTTACAAATGTAAAGTAGAACAAAAAGGTAAAGGCTATCCAACCGGTCAATGCCGGGCCGGAAAGATTTGCCGGAATCATCCAGAGCAGGGCAAAAGAGAGGCCGAAAGGGATGGTAAGAAAGTAAAGGTAGAACTTCCTGCGCCCGAATCGTGATTTTGTCCTATCAGACAACCACCCGAAAAGGGGATCATTGACGGCATCCCAGATTTTACCCAGCAGTAATACTGTTCCAACAAGGGCCGGGTCAATCCGGGCCACATCGGCATAAAAGAAAAGAATAAAGAAAGCAACTGTGCTCAGGCAAAGCGAGATGCCAATATCACCGAACATATAAAAAACCTTGGTAGAAGCACTTATTTTGTCACGTTCTACAACTTTAGCCATGGTATCCCCCCTGTAGTTATTGATAATCCTTGATTGGCAAATACCCTACCCTTAAAGGGTTATCCTACCAACGTTGCTTGCAATATTCCGCAGATCCGAAGACCCGGTGGGAGCGTTCAATAAAAAGCTTCGTTCCATCATCGGGCACAACTTCTCCGGTGATGAACCCATATGCATGGAGCCCCTGCGTTCTCAATAAAAAGATATTCAGATCCTCTATGTTGCTGTAAACTGGCTCGAGCTGCAGGGCGACCCTGCCGTCGTTACTGTTGAAGCACCAGGGCTTCATAAGATCGCCTGTTTCAAAGGTGCAGGTGACCTCATCTAAGTGATGACCCTTTCCGTCGTAAAAGAGCATGCTTTTACTGGATTCGGTACCGAAACCGTAGTCTATATTGAAACCAAAGCACTTCCCGTCAACAATTCCCGAAGCATAAGACCACCACCACTGAGTATAGTAAGGAAATACACCGCGGCTCCAATCCAATGCGGCAAAGCTGTTGTTTTCCTCGCCCCTGAATTCATAGCGTTTTCCGCCCAGATCAACTGTCCCTACAGCAGGCATGCATACAATCTTCTGGACATAAACAAAGTGTTTTGGATTTTCAAAGGGAATCACATTTACCATGGTATCGTCTTTCGGGTTCCGGGTAAGGGATATATGACCAGATATCCCTTTGCGCCCCTCAAAAACGTATCCTGGAAAATCAAAAGCAAGTTCTCTTTGGGACATTTCACCGGGGATATGTTTAAAATTGATCCAGCTACCGCCCTGAGAAAATTCTACGTCACCTTTATCCGCTGATGGAGGTAAATGCAAATTGCCCCTGGTGAAGAGCTTTACTGCCATATTGCTTTTGTCTTTACCTCTTTTATAGTCCAACCAGTTAACATGACCCATTCCGAAGTAGCCCACATCAGCGACAATCAAGTTTAACTGGAATTCGGGGTTCAAAATACAGTAGCAATCCCATTCTTTAAGCCTGAGCATGCTTGCCCGCATCTTTTCTCGGTTATAATTCATAACAAGTTGGCGCGCCCATCCTGTTTGCGTCAAGTTACCATTCTCATCAAACAAATCAGAACCACAGGTTATCTCCTTTTGCATATCAACCCTGCCTTTTAATTATGACATTTCATTTTCAGAGAGAGCGTTCCTGCCGTTATCAACCGACTCT
>CAZVLE010000131.1:0-14211 GCA_964627855.1 uncultured Syntrophomonadaceae bacterium
CTGGAGGCAGACTATGAAAAGCAGGCTCGAGGTATTGTCAGACGTTGAGATTGAACAGCTGCACGCAGCATCGATGAATGTTTTGGCTGAAACCGGGGTAAAAGTTGAATACAACCTGGCCCGCAATCTCTTCCGCGAAGCCGGCTGCCTGGTTACGGACGAAGAAAAGTCGGTGCGCATACCGGAAAAATTGGTCAAGTGGGCTGTCAACCAGGCTCCGGATACTTTTACACTCTACGGCAATGATCCCGCATTCCAGCTTCAGATTGGCAAAGGTAATCTTGTCTTTGCCGGTTTGGGCACCCCAACATCCATTCTCGATAATAGTACAGGTCAGTACCGCCAGACTACCTTTGAAGATCTGCTCAGGCATATCAAGCTAATCAATGCCTGCAAGTATATCCACAGCACCCAGATGGATGTTTGGCCAAACGATATTCCGATGACAACCATTCATACCGAGGCAATCAGGGCCTGGGCTCACCACAGCCATAAACCCTTCGGCATGGGTTGTTACGGGTACATTCCCACCCACGACATGATGCGTTTAATGGCCATTGCGGTGGGCGGCAAGGAAGAGTTGCGGAGCAGGCCGCGCTTCTTCACCATTTGCTCGGTAGTGAGCCCCCTGCAAATGAACAAGGAACAGCTTGAAGGAATGCTCATTTGTGCCGATTATGGGCAACCTGTGGCGATGTCTCCTGAAGCAATCGCAGGAGCCACCGCTCCTGCTACCCTTGCCGGGTTGCTGGTCCAGGAAAATGCCGCCATTCTCGCCCACATCACCCTGGCCCAGATTTTCAGGCCTGGAACCCCGGTTCTTTACGGCACCGTTTCTACTATTGCCAACATGCGCATCGGAACAGTTGCCCTGGGAGCAGTGGAAACGGGCCTGATCAGCGCCGCCTCAGCCCAGCTGGCCCGTTATTACGGGTTACCCATTCGCAGCGTAGGGGCGACAACAGAAGCCAAACGAGAAGATGTGCAGGCAGGTATGGAGCGCTCGGCCACCCTGATTCAGGCCGCCCTGGCCGGGGTCAATTATATTACCTGTGGCGGCACCCTCGACAGCACCATGCTGGAAAGTGAGGCCCAGCTATTGCTCGACGATGAATGGTGCGGAGCAGTGCAAAGAATGGCCGCCGGCATCGAGGTAAATCCCGCTACACTGGCCCTCGATATCATTAAGCAGGTCGGTTTTGGCGGGCATTACCTCGCCGAGGAACACACGGTAACACATTTTCGCCAGGAGCACTACATACCCGAACTGCTCGTGCGTGAACCGTACTCAACCTGGGAAAAAGAAGGTTCGAAAACCGCCCTTGACCGGGCCAGGCAGAAGGTTGACGAACTACTGGCCGCTCACAAACCACGCTCTGTCGATCCCGGCCTGGCTGGTGAGATCGATCGCTACTGCGACGAGGTGGCAGCGAGGGACCTTGAAGATTTCTATAAGGGTGAGCAGGAAGAAAACCAGGATTTTGATAATCTTTAGCCTTTAGATGCGAAGCGCAGCAAGATAATACTACCAATAATCTGGTGAAGGTGGTTGAACAAATGAAAGCAGCACGCAAGATAGCCGTCGATGGCCGCTTTCCGGCCTGGTGGAAGCTGATTTTCAGCGCCGGGGATATCTCAATCAGTGTTCCGCTGGCCATTTTGATGTTCTTTCAGCTTTACTTTATGACCGATGTAGCCGGGCTGCGGCCCGATTATGCCGCCTGGGCGGTGATCATCGGACGTTTCTGGGATGCCGTTAACGACCCCTGGTTCGGCATAATGTCTGATCGCATTAAAACCCGCTGGGGACGCCGCCGCACCGTGTTGATATTCGGTGCCCTGCCCCTGGGACTAGGCTTTGCCCTGATGTGGCAGGTGCCCCCCTTCACCCCTCTCGGTATGACTGTTTACTATACCCTGACCTTTATACTTTTCAACAGCGCCTTTACTTTTGTCCGGATCGGTTATTATGCCATGGTGCCGGAACTGACCAGCGATTACGATGAGCGCATTTCCATTAACGGTTATCTGATGGCCTATTCAATCAGCGGATCGCTGGGAGCAATTATTCTAATTACCCTACTCGGCGGCTATTTCGCTGAACCGGTTGCCCTCTTTAGAGTCATCGGTATTGCCCTGGGACTACTGGTAATACTGCCGCCGCTGCTGGTTTTTCGCCTGACCAGGGGCATGTTGCTCGAGGCGGTTGCCTCAAGCCTTTCTTTCAAAGATTCAATCCGCTCAACCCTTGCCAATAAACCCTTCTGGCGGTTAATTGGCCTCTATACCATGAGCTGGACTACCACCAGTGTAGTAGCTGCCACCCTGGTTTATTTCGCCAATTATTACCTGAGGGTGCCTGACCAGGCCAGCTATTTTGTCCTCGTAGCCCAGGGATCGGCTCTGCTCTTTGTGCCGGTTTGGGTCTGGGCGGCCAGAAAGCTTGATAAAAGCAGAGCCTTTATTATCGGCTCGCTCAGCTGGCTGGTAGTTTTATTGGCCATTTCAGGTCTAGGCCCGGATCAGGTTTCACTGGCTTACCTGCTGGCTGCCCTGGCCGGAGCCGGCATTGCCTGTTCATATGTACTGCCCTGGTCGATGATTCCCGATGTAGTCGAATTTGATCAACTGCAAACCGGTGAACGTCGAGAAGGCTCGTATTATGCCTTTGCATCATTTTTCCAAAAGCTGGCTGCGGGACTGGCGATCTGGGCCATGGGGCAGGCTTTAGCCCTGGCTAATTACATCAACCCAACCCCGGCCGATCCACTGCCCTTCCAGCCTGCCGAAGCTGTCCAGGTTATTCGCCTCTTTATGGGCCCAATCCCGGCTGTCTTGCTTGTAGTAGCTGTTATCTTTGCCTGGCGTTACCCCTTAACCCGTGAAAAACATAAGACCATTTGCGACCAGATCTCAGCCGATCTGGCAGCTAAAAAGGAAGTCGAATAAAGGATTCCTCTCGGAAGGAAGGTTAAAATGAAAGATAAACCACTTCAATTGGAAACAATGGCTGTTCATGCCGGGTCAGGCCCGGAAACAGGCCGGTCTTCGCTGGTCAGACCCATAGAAATGAGTGCTTCATTCAAACTGCCCGAATTCGGGCCAGAGCTATTCGATGCCCTCTTACTTGAATCAGATCAACCCCCACATGCCTACTCCCGCTGGAGCAACCCCGGGGTGCGTTCGCTGGAAGAAAAACTTTCCGCCCTCGAAGGGTCTGATGCAGCTATGGTTACAGCAAGCGGTATGGCCGCCGTTTCAGCGGTTGTTCTCGGCCTGCTCCGGAAGGGGGATCACCTCATAGCCCAGGAAATTTGTTATATCGGTTCACAGGAACTTTTTGCAGAACAACTGGCTCGTTACGGAATTGAAGTTAGCCTGGTTGACACCAGTGACCTCAAAGCCGTGGAAGCCGCCTTGCGAAAGAATACGCGGATGATTTATACAGAAACACCGGCCAACCCGATTTTGCGTATTGCCGATATCAAAGCTCTGGCGGCCATCGCCGCACAGACAGGTGCTTTGCTGGTCGTCGATTCCACTTATGCCACCCCGGTCTTGCAGCTCCCGCTGGAACTTGGAGCCGACCTGGTCATTCATAGCCTGACTAAATTTATCAACGGCCACGGCGATGCCCTGGGCGGGGCGGTGCTTGGCCCGGCTGAGCTGATCAAAAATTTGCGGAAAAGTATGCTGGTGCACCTCGGCGCTGTAGCCAGTCCCTTCAACGCCTGGATGATTGCACGCGGCCTGCTTACCCTGCCCCTGCGCATGGAAAAGCACTGCGCCAACGCAGCAGCCCTGGCTTCTTACCTGGAGCAACACCCGGCAGTTGAAAGAGTTTTTTACCCCGGCCTTTCCAGCCATCCCCAGCACCATCTGGCCGCTGAGCAAATGAATAGTTTCGGCGGCATGTTAACCTTCATACCCCGGGAAGGTCTGAGTGGTGCGATTCGCCTGGCCGAAAGAATTAAGATCTTTACTTACGCCACTTCCCTGGGGCACCCTCACAGCCTGCTTTTTTATTACCCCACAGACCTTTACCTCGATCAGACCACCTACTTCTCTGCAGAGCAGAAGCAAAGGATACGTGACCAGTGGATGGGTGAAGGAATTGTCCGGATCAGCGCCGGCCTGGAAAATACACAGGACCTGATCGACGACCTTGAGCAGGCCCTTTCTTGAGTGTCAGTGCATGTAAATAATTCTTGCAAGAACTGGTCAGAGTAGTGCAAATTATTGACAGATTCAGGAAAACTAAATAGCCGTCCCTGAGGATAGCTATGATTGTAGTTATAGGGGCGGTGCTGTCTCAGCAGCTTTTCTATCTTCCTGCTTTTATCAGTACGCCGGGATCGAAGTCTTTGACCGGACCGCGGTATGGCTCGCCACGGTTATGCAGGTGAGGACGACCCATGTGGGTAATAGCTGCCACCGGACAGAAATTATAACAGCGCAGACATAAAACACAGTTGCCCTTTGTTTCAATTTTTTGATCAGCATAGTAAAGGTTTCCCACCGGACAGAGACGAACGCACTCTCCGCAATCGATGCAATTATCGCGGTCAATACCAATATCGTTTTGCAGGTTATGATAATATTTGCGAAAGGGAAGACGCTGCATACAGCCAAGGTAAAATGACAGCTGGTTGAAACCACGCAAAGATGCTCTGCCGGCATTTATTGAACCGGTGAAAAGGGCAGCTCTTTTTTTTGCCCTGTCGAGCACACCGCTGAGGCGGTCGTGGTCATTGCTGTAGGGTAGGGAGATAATACTGATCGCGACATTATTTGGCATCAGGAAATGCTCACCCCACTGCACGTTAAAACCTTTGTCGTGCAGCATAATACCGCCAACTGCAGCCCCATCCCCCGACCAGAGCCACTGAGTACAAAAAACAAAAGCCTTCTTACCTGGCGAGGGCGGCAGGCCTGTGATAAAATCTTTCATCGGCAGGGGCAGGTCGGAACCGTGAACAGGATAGCCGAAACCTGCTATTGATGCCCCTTTAATCAAGCGGGCTGCTTCCTCTACCGTTAAAGTTTCGATCGAGTAGGCTCGGGCCTGGCGTCCCAGCTTTTCAAACTGACGCACCAACTCCTGGGAAACCCACCAGGTGTTTCCCGTGCCGGAAAAATAGAATGTGACTATCTCCTTCACACCGTTCTCAGTCAAAAGCAGTCTCCTCTTAACAAAGATCCATCTTGACAGGTTTATAACTGGCCTGAAAACAATAATCTCAGGTGCTCAAGCATAAGGAAGCTGAAAAGTTTAAAGTGAAAATGGGTCAGTCACCCCGTCTTTATTCATTTCCCTGGTTAAAACTCTTTCTGGTCTGGACTCCCCAGCCACCGCGCTTAAAGATGAAATCTATAAATCCCAAGAAACGCCACCAGGAGTGAATTTGGCGATAGAAAAAGTTTTCCATCACCGCAAAAAGAAAAAGGATCAGTACTTCTCGCAGGTTTTTGTAACTTCGATAGAAGATTTCCTCCATCAGCAAGCTGGCTGTTGAAAGTAATATACCCAGAACAACAGCAACCGCTAAGAAAATCAGGGCAAAAGACGGGTTGAGCAATCCGGTGGCAAGGACAAATATTAAAACCAGATACCCGCTCAGCTCAATTATGGGTCCGAGAAACTCAAAAAAGAGGAAAAAGGGAAAACTAATCATGCCCACTGTGCCGTATTGCGGATTTAGAAAAATACTGAAATTTAGGATCAGGCTTTCACAAAGTCCACGCTGCCAGCGACGCCGCTGCGTTTTCAGACCACGGTAATCTTCGGGTACCTGGGTCCAGCAGACCGGGTCAGGTAGAAATACAACCCGGTAAGGGCGCTTTGCGCTTTTCATTGTTCGCTGCAGGCGCAGGACAAGTTCCATATCTTCGCCAATGGTATCGGTAAGATAGCCACCGGCCTGTACCACTGCATTTCTTCTGAAAACGCTGAAAGCCCCGGAAAGTATAAGCAAGCCACCAATCGATGACCAGCCGGCACGTCCGAATAGAAAGGCGCGTAAGTATTCGACGATCTGGAAACGAACCCAAAAAGATTCAGCAAGCCTGATTTCTTTCACCATGCCACCTTCGATTCGCATCCCATTGGCAGCCCTGATTGTGCCACCAGCGGCAACTACACGCCAATCTTTAACAAAGATGTCGGTAACCTTAAGCAGGGCCTCGACATCAATGATTGTGTCTGAATCGATGTTGCAGAATAGGGGGAACTGGGCCAGGTTAATACCGGCATTTAAGGCATCGGATTTGCCACCATTTTCTTTGTCGACTATCACCAGGTTCGGGTAGTAGGCAGAGGTGTAAATTTTACGGATTCTTGCAGTCGGCAAATCAGCACGGAAATCACGTACGCTCTCCTGCAAAGTAAAAGCGCCGGCCAGCATTGCAAAGGTGCTGTCTGTGGAGCCATCGTTAACCACTATCACTTCAAAGTCTGGATAGCGTAAAGCCAGCGTTGAACGGACTGTTTCAACTATGGTTGCCTCTTCATTGAAAGCCGGGATAATAATTGAGATTGGCTTAAAAAACCCGGACCGGAATGATCTGTCCCGATCGACAATTTTTTCTCTTATTGCCACCTGGCGAAGTTCGAAGAATGCAATGATCACAAGGCAGAGGTAGCTGATATTGATTGCGGCAAAATAGAATAAGATGAAGATACTGTAAAAGATTAGGGCAATTGCTCCGCTGCTCATCAGCCCACCTCTTCCCGGTCTAAAATATAGCTGCTGACAGCAGCTGCAGCAGTATTGAAACCACCCGCCCGCTCCCTTAAAAGGGCATAACCTTCTTCACCAAAGCTTTTCAGGGCCAGAGCGGCGTGGTACCGGACCCACCACTGGCTGTCAGTTAGAAGCTGATCAAGCAGCGGCAGAATCGTGTAATCCTGAACCAGGACTGCAACCTGGGCGGCAAAACTGCGCACAACCCAAGTGTCATGAATCAGGTATGGTTTGAGGTCTAAGTAATCAGGAGCAGCTCCGATGCGCAAAAAAGCCTTGAAGATGTGAATAATAGTTTCAGCATCGGCCTCTTTCAGTAACTGCTTTAAGAGGGTTAGTGCTTCGTGATAGCGATAGTGACCAAGCAGATCGATCATGATTATTATTAAAACAGTTTGGTCCACACCCGAGGCGGTTGTAACCCTCTTTACACGACGCCTGCTATCAGATGACTGAGCCTCTTTAGGTTCTCTGCTATATTGATCAAGGACTAAGGTAATCGGCTTACAGATCTCCCGACCGTAACGCGTTAAAATTTCGGTTGCTCCTTCGTAAGTATAATAGGTGTTGTAGAGTAAAGCTTCTAAAACTACTTCGAAAGTATCGGGTCTATCCGATACTGTAAGGCCCTGGGCGGCAGCAAGAACCAATAACTCGTTATCGTTTTCAAGCATTTCAAGTCGATCTGAGACAGATAGCCGGCAACGCAATAAACCAAGGAATTTAGCGGCCACTGCCCTATCCGGCAGACTACCTATTACCAATAGATCTTGATAGTAAGCAATCAGGCCAATTTCGCGACAGAGAGCTTTAGTTGCCTCAAAATCTGCACCATCAAGCGTCTCTAAATAGGGAGTGAAAAAGCGCCTGTACCATTTAACATACTTTTCTTTTTTTAACTGAGCGGGAATATCCTCTAAGCCGGAATCTCCCAAAAGGAAGTCCAGGTAAAATGCTTCCCATCCTTTAGCCAGATACCCATATTTTCTTTCACCATGCAATGCTTTCAGGCGAATTATGGCGATGATCACCAGCATGGCAACGACCAATGCAGTAAGAGTGAAAATCATATATATGAGAACAAGCAAATAGGGATCCACTGGCTAGCTCTCCCCAATCAGTTTTTTAACCCGCCTGGCCAAGTCATCCAGTTCAAAGGGCTTGACCAGGTAGTCATTGGCACCGAGCTGGAGGCAGTACTGCAAATCACTTTCTCTGCTCTTTACAGAAAATATTATAACCGGAAAAGTTTTTCCAGCAGAGCGAACCTGCCTCAACACCTGTCCACCATCAAGTTGGGGCATCATCAAGTTCAGCACGGCCAGGTCAACATCCTGGACAAAAAGTAACCTTAGGGCTTCCTCGCCGTCATAAGCCTGGATTACCCGGAAGCCCTCTTTGCTTAATTTGGCGGCGACCAGCCGGTTAATATTAGCCTGATCTTCGGCAAGCAGGATGGTTTTTTGATCGACCACGGCAAAACTACTCCTTTACAGATTCCCTCAAAATATTTGCCAGAACCGGTTCATACCATTTAAAATAAAAACGATACTCAACCGGCAAACCGGGCAAATAAGAGAAGAAACGCTGTTTCGCTGCGCTGCCGGTCAGGCTGGGCGGAAGCAAGGCGGGCAGCTGATCGGCAAAATCACCGGCGAAATAAATTCTTAAAGCCTCTCCCGGAGGGCTATGATAAACAAGGGCAGGAAGCTGATCGGGTAAGCCCCTGGCCCGCAGGGTCTGCCGGGCTTCTTCACCGAGGGGCAGTTCATAGTAGGCTAGAATTTCTGCTTCCGGTAAAACTTCAAGCACTTCTACCCAGTAAAGGTAAGGTACATTATTCAGAGCTCCAGCTGTCAAAGAGTGGTCAAAATTTCTCAGAACAGGCCAGGGCCCGTTAAAGTTATCTCCCGTTATTACCACTAAATCTGTGCGCCATTCAAAGGCAGGCACTTCTTCCCGGACAAATACAAGGCCAGGCCCGCTTAAATCCCACTGAAGCCCATAAATTTGGCTGTAAAGTTCCTTCAACCAAAAAGCCGCTTCATCCAAGTCGCTGTAATAGCGGGCCAGCCAGCCCGTATAATTGAGTGCAAACAGAGCCTGCAATCGTTCGGATGCATCAGGGTTTAGGTAAGTAGGGTAACCAAAAATATTATGCTCCCCAACAAGGCTTGCTCCTTCTTTTAAGGCAAAAGCTTCAACAGCTCCCACTTCGGCGGGAGAAAAACCGCCGTATAGCAGTTCGATATCCTGGTGAAGGTGGGGCAACAGCTCTTCATAAAGAGCCAAACCTTCCTCATAGTCGTAAATCCCATAGCTGTCAGCCAGGTAGAGCAGGGTGACATCATTAAGGTCAGCCATGCTTAATTCTTCTTTGCGATTTTCCAGTGGATGAAAACCCAAATAGTCTTGATCGGTGCGATAAAATGTGCCGTCGGGCCGGGCAAACCTTCTATGTTCGGCAATCCAGAAGATCGCCCGGTGTTCACGAAAATCCGGTTCCGGAACTGTTTTATCTACAACGAGCATTTTTATAGCATGCTTTGGGCTCAGCGGCCAGATCAGCAGCCATCCCCCGATTAGGAGGATAAGTATCAGCAGCACGTGCCTGCGTTTCATCCGGCAACTCCTTTCACTTTACCCTACCTGATTGTTTCAAAATAGCTGGCAATCACCTGATAGCTTTTCTTCAATCTAAATTGGTACTGCGGTTCTTCCCAGCCCTCCCACTGCCACGCTTCCAATTCATTATTAAATTTATCACCCAGCCGCGGAAAGAAATCAATTGTAGACAAATTACCTTTTTGATAAGTCACGGCATAGAATTTGAAACCTTCGCTTTTTATCGTAGCAAGCTCGTCCCTGGTCGGTAAACTTTCAAAGTCTCTACTGTCCCTAATGATCAGGCCCGAGGAGGGATCGGAGACATTAAGCAACATCCAGGGCAGGCGCACAACAATTCTGCCTCCGGGCTCAATATACCAGTGAGCCAGAGAGTTATAGGCCTCTTCTTCTGGGTGAAAAGAGCCGTAGTTAAGCAGGCTTTCATTGGCATAGAGGGACGGAAAAAAGAGACCGTCAACAGTTAGTTTTTCACGGTTAACCAGGGTTTCTATAGTCTCAAAGGAGCCGCCGCTTGTTTGGCCGGGGTTAAAGGTCAGCAGGCCACGGTTATACGAAGGCACGGCCAGGAGGAGTGCATCTTCGGGAGAGCGCAGGTCAAGCAGAAACTGTGCCCTTCCGGGCAATTCCGGAAGACCGTCAAAAGGTAAGACCAGTTCACCTGATTCCGGCAGACCAACATCAATCCCTACAGCCAGGCCTAATTTATCCCAGTAGAGTTCAGATGCAGAAATTAAAGAAGGAACCGAGAGGGTCAGGGCAAGATAAAAAAACGCTTCATCGGCAGCGGTTTCAATCAGCTCAATTTGCCCGAATGACGGCGCTTCATCTTCGGGAGGGTTAAAAGAAGCAGGATCAGTTGAAACATGCCAGTTTTCCAGCATTAAGCCTAAGGATCTTCGCTGAGGTTCCACGGCAAGCAAACCATAGTTTTGCTCGGGGCACATGGCATTCTGCCACAAGACCTGGCGCTCCCAGGAAACCATAAAGGGCTCTGTATTCCAGGTTTTCTTCGCCCACTCATCGCTCCATTCAAAAATCAGCCCGCCAGCATAGCTTTCAGCAATGATTGCACGCATCATGCGCACAATCATCTCACCCTGGTCTTTTTCGCTCAGGCCGCCATGATTTAACCCTTCGGGGTTGATGTGAGCTGTGTTCAGTGAAGTAGAAATACCGAATTCAGCCACCAGGGCCGGATAGGGCGGGTGAATGGCCATGAAGTGGTTTAAATAACCAAGATAACGAAAAACGCCCTCTTCATCGCTGTATTCAGCAAATGCGGCTTCATTGTTCATGAAATCGGGATAGTTGGGGTAGATATGGTAAGCACCAAAAAAACCGGCGTTGTTTTGCGGGCCGGCCGTAAACACGTTTGGATCAACAGTTTCACGATCGTTATAGCCGGGAGTTCCATCAGGGCCCCATTCGGTGCGATGGGTAAGTGGATCAAGGGTGGGCCAGCTAACAAAGCCAACCGGATATTGAAGGTTATATGTTCCACTGCTGTAAGCAAGAGCATAGTCACACATCTCTGTAAGCCAGCTCTCGGTAGGTGTTGCTCCTGCACTGCTTGTGACAAATTGGCCCTGAAAGGAGGGTGGGCCGGCATTAAGTTCATCGGTTGCTCTAACTTCATCGGGCTCAAGTTCGCGCCCGATCATCAAGCCGAGCAAGTAGGGAGATACATCGGTGGAGTATTTACCATAAGCACGGTAGGATCGCGCCGGGATGTCGGCATTACCGTGCAGGGCATCAATGGTCAGTTCAATTTCAGTCTGATAGGCGTTGCGGTAAGCCGGGTCATGTAGGTTTAAAGCGGGCACATCATCGTGAGGCCATATTTCCTGGAAAAGCCAGAGGGTTTCATTCTCCGGATCAGCGTTATGTTCTGCCAAAACTGCATAAAAAGCAGGGTCAAGCAGGGTGTAAATTCTAATCGTGTTGGCATTCATCGCCGTGATCTCTTTCAGCCACTGCTGATAGAGATCACGATCGGCAGGAAACTCAGTATACCAGCGCCCTGGCAGAGAAGTGCCAATATTAACCCCTTTCACAGTAATCTCCTGCCATGTGTCATCAAGGTATATCTCAAAATGGCTTTCTCCTGTGCGGGCAAAAATACAGTCACCTGCAATTTCAGCACAGCTGGGCTGCGGCTGGTCGGGCAGTTCTGTACAACCGGCCAAGATGAGCACGAGCAGCAAAGTTAAGGTAAAGATGTTATTTTTGTAACGCTGCCTGATCGTCACTAAAGACCTCTTCTTTACTTATTATGAAATATATTTCATTTACTTAATCGTATAAATTATATCATATGGTTGCAGGTTCTTTATGATAAGATAAAATTAAATACTCAGGTATGTGAGACAAGGAGACGTGAGACAAAGGGATGGATTCCCTGTCTCATTAGAAGGACAATCAATCATGAAAATAACTAAGCGCCTAGTCCTAACATTAATTGTTATTCTGCTTGTCAGCAGCGTATTCTTATCAGTCAGATTGAACTTTTTTGGCCTTTCTGAAGAGGACCGGCAGGATGACTTAAGCTCACATCCGATTGTACTGGTCTGGGAATTGGCAGGCATTGAACCTGATTACACTTCAAGTGGTCCTTTGGATGCAGTTAATGTTGTATCCCCAACCTGGTTTCATCTAGACAGTAGTGAAGGTAATATCCGTAATGAATTAGACCCCGCTTACCTGGACTGGGCCAGGGATAGAGATTATCAGGTCTGGGTTCTGGTTACCAACTCTTTCGATCCCGACTTAACCGCTGCTGTTCTTGCTAATGAAGAACTGCGCAGGCAGGTTGCCAGAGAGCTGGTTGATCTGGCCGCTAAATATGAACTGGATGGGCTTAATATTGATTTTGAAAATTTTCACAGCGACTATAAAAACCAGTTTACAGACTTTGTTCAGGAACTGGCGATACTCACCCGGGAACATGACATGGTCCTATCTGTAGATGTATCGATGATTTCAAATGACGAATACTGGAGCCTGGGTTATGACAGGAAGGCGCTGGCCGAAGCAGCAGACTACCTGATGCTTATGGCTTATGATGAACACTGGGAGACGTCACCTCGCGCCGGGTCGGTAGCTTCACTGCCATGGGTTGAGCAAGGGATAAAGTTGACTTTAGAGTATGTACCGGCCGATAAGCTGATCCTGGGCGTGCCTTTTTATACCCGACTCTGGGAAATTGATGAAGAAAGCGAACCTCCGTTAGTTTTAAACTCCTGGTCCTATTCGATGACCAGGGCGGAAGAAATTATCGCAGATAATCAGGCCAATATTTATTATGATCAGGATAGTGGACAAAATGTGGCAGAGTATACAAAAGATGGTCTAACCTACCGGATGTGGCTGGAAGACAGTCAATCGATGCATAAACGACTTGAGTTGATGGCCAAATATAACCTGGCCGGAGTAGCCGCCTGGCGGCGAGGCCTTGAAAAACCCGAAATATGGGAACTCTTTAAAACGTTCTTCGATTAGCAATAAACTTAAACTAACGACACCTGTAGCGCCTATTCATCCGGGGGAAATCCACTCCTTTGTCACTACCTTTCCTTCCTCTTTCACCCTCTTAATCCCCTGGGTAACTCTGCCTGATAATAATCAGCTCTTCATCATCATCGATCGCTTCGTAGACTTTTTCTTCACCATACTTGAGGATATCAGACATGGCATTAAAAGCCACTTTACTGTCTCTTTTTTTCAGCGCTTCGAAGAGGTGGCGGTTCAAAAGCAGAGATCGTTCAGCAGCACCTGGCAGGGAGTAAAAGAATTCTGTAAAAAAAGCATAGATCGGCTTAAAGGACTGGAAGATCAGGCGGCTGATCACATTGCCTGATACTGTAACGATTTTAAAGTGCACATCATAGTCACATTCTGCGAGCAATGAAACATGACCGGTACTCTTGCTTTTTGTTTTCAGTTTTTCTTCCAGGTAGGCCAGATCTTTAGTAGTAATAACTTCTGCCGCTTCGGCGGCAGCAATGGTTTCGGTGGTATACCTGAATTTCAGGAGAGAATCGAGTGTTTGCCTGTCGATGGCACGTCGAACGTGCAGGGTCTGAACCAGGGTCTCGAGGGAACCATCACGGTAAAAATCCCTCACATAGGTGCCGCTCTGGGGCACGGTGCCGACAAAACAATTCTGGGCAAGCATAGCAATAGCTTCACGCACGGCAAAACGGCTTGCCCCGTATTTCTGGGCCATCTCTCGTTCCGGCGGCAGTTTGGTGCCAATGGGATAAACCCCGTTTATAATGTCATTTCTAATTTTTTCAAAAATAATTGCCGGAAGTCCTGTGCTCATACCTCAGCCCTCTTCCTCTTCAGTTCAAATTAATTTCACGGGCGAAAAACCTAACCCAGCTGTTTTAATCTTTGCAAACACTTGACCTTGACAGCTGGTTATACCAGTTATATAATTTGGTATAACCAATTATACACTAAAACAGGCCACAAAAAAAGGAGGGTGATCATGAAAATAAAAAAGCCTGTTATGCGGTCAGTTTACAGAGGCGGATTAATATTATTTTGCCTGGCAGTGCTGCTCTTAGCAGCCAGTCCTGCTTATGCCGGCGAGGACCTTTATCGTGAGCTTTCCCGTGCCTCTCGAGACAGCGACCTGGTTCTTTACAGGGCCCTAAATGAAGAAGGCCGGGTTCTGGACTGGGAAAGCGCCGATGCAGTTGAATTTGAAGGTAACCTGCGCTTTCTCGAAGCTGAGAAGGCTGCTCCCGATGAAGAATTATCCGGCCTTTACCTGGTTCGCCGTTTAGATGGCGAACTTTTTATTTTGTCTCTACCCTCTCAGGCCGAACAGGAA
>CAZVLE010000132.1:0-8068 GCA_964627855.1 uncultured Syntrophomonadaceae bacterium
CCGTGCAGCTGCGCTGCTCAACAGCGCCCGGCGCCCCGTAATATTGGCCGGTGGTGGAGTATTGCGCTCAAGAGCTTATAAAGAGCTGGTGCAGCTCGCCGAGAGGCTGGGTGCAGCCGTTATAACCACCATGGCTGGCAAAAGCTGTTTCCCGGAAAACCATCCACTTTATGGCTGGCATGCCGGTTCGAAGGGTACTGTTTGTGGTAATGAGCTTGCCCGCAGCGCCGATGTTCTGCTGGCTGTCGGCTGTCGCTTTGCCGACGAGACCACTTCGTCTTACCGCCAGGGGGTCAGTTTCGATATTCCCCGCACCAAGCTGATTCACGCCGATATTGATGCAGCGGAGATTGGTAAAAACTACGATGTGGAAATTGGCATAGTCGGCGAGGCCCGGGCAGTACTTCAGGGGTTGGTTGATGAGTTGGGTGCCGCCCCGGAAAATTATCTGGATAAACCGTATACAAAAGAGATTAGTGAAAAAAGAGAACAGTGGCTGGCATCATTGCAAAGTTTCCGGTCCGAGCATTTCTCGCCAGTAACCGTCTCGCGAGCGCTGGCCGAGATTCGCAGCGCTCTTCCTGCTGATGCTTTTGTGGTTACATCTTCGGGCCACAGCCAGGCACAGGTCTTGCAAGAGTTTCCATTCTACGTGCCGGGAACCCTGGTTACAACCGGCGGTTTTTCAACCATGGGCTTTTCGCTGCCTGCTGCCCTTGGTGTCAAACTGGCTTTTCCCGGACGGCAAGTAATGCCGATTGTCGGTGATGCCGATTTTCTGATGACCGTTCAGGAGTTGGCGGTTGCCGTTCAATATGGTATTGACGTTAAAATTGTGGTTCTCAATAACCAGGGTTTCTTATCGATCAGGGATCTGCAGAAAGACGTTTACGGTGAAGAGCGAAGTTACGCCGTGGAGTTTAACGGTCTTAAAGGTAAGCCGGAAGCCCCTGATTTTGTTGCTCTTGCCCGTTCGTTCGGCGTAAATGCCCGGAAAGTCTCTCAGCCGGGGGAGGTTGGACCGGCGGTAAGTAAAATGATCGCTGAAGAAGGGCCCTCTCTTCTTGAAGTGGAGGTCAACAGGGAGTATCCCTGGTCCGGCGGCAATGCAACAGGTTGGTGGGATGTTCCTGTGCCGCTTTATCTTGAAGAAAGAAGGTCAAACTATGAGCAAGCCCGAACCGAAGAAGATCTCTCCAGGTAGCTCTAAAACGCTGCTTAAGGGGCTAAAAGCTCTTGAGGCCGTTTGCCTGAAGAAAGAAGGGCTGAAACAAAGTGAGCTGGCGGTCTTGCTTGGCGCGGACAGAAGCACTGCTTTGAGGATCCTTAACACCATGACTGCAGCCGGTTATCTATTAAGAGATGCCGATGGCAGGTATCATCCCACTATGAAAATACCGCGGCTGTCACATCTTATTCTTGAGGGTATGGAGATTCGTTTTAGTGCCCGTCCGCATCTGGATAAAGTTAGCCTGGATACGGGATTCTCTTCTCACCTGGCAATATTATCTGGTGAGCAGGTGGTCTATGTGGATGGTGTGGAGGGCAGAGGCATGATTAAGGTAAATGCCGGGATAGGCAGCACAGCCCCGGTTCATTGCTCAGCAACGGGAAAAGCTCTTGCAGCACATCTTGAGGAATCTTACCTGAAAAAAATTCTGCAAAGTTCCCCTGACGACAATTTCCTGAAACCTTATACCGATAAAACCATTACCGGGTTTCCGGAACTGTTGGCAGAGCTGGCCTTAAGCCGCCGGCGGGGTTACGCAATGGATAACGAAGAATACGAACCGGGCATTAAGTGTATTGCCGCCCCAATCTTTGATTATTCAGGGAAAGTTGTCGCCACAATCGGAGTATCAGGCACCGTCTCAAGAATCGAAGAGACGGGAATAGAGGCTCTTGCCGAAACACTGATGGCGGCAGCTTCAGATATATCATTGAGTTTAGGCTACGTAAAAAGTGAAAAGCGGGGTGAAAAAAATGTATAAGATTGCTTTTGCTGGTTGCGGACGTATATCTGATTTACACATTCTGGGCTATGAAAACTATAAAAAAGCTGAAGTTGTCGGCCTCTTTGATATCAACGTAGAGAAGGCTAAAGAGAAAGCCGCCGCCTGGGGTGTGGAAAAGGTCTATGGCAGCTACGAAGAACTGCTTGCCGATGACAGTATCGATGCCGTGGAGATACTTACACCGCATCAATTCCATTGCGAAATGACTGTTAAAGCAGCGCAAGCCGGGAAACATATTTCGTTGCAGAAACCGATGGCAATGACTATCGATGAAGGCCAAAAGATGGTTGATGCCTCTCGTGAAGCGGGTGTTAACTTTAGGATATTTGAGAATTTTGTTTACCTTCCGGCCTACAGGAAAGCGAAAGAGTTAATTGACTCAGGGGCGATTGGAGAGCCAAGAATGGTAAGCATCCGCCTGCGCAGCGGTTCGGGACGGGGCGCCTGGGATGTGCCCATGGAATCGTGGCAGTGGCGACTTAATCCGGAAACCTGCGGAGGCTGCCTGATTATGTTTGACCATGGCTATCATCTCTACTCTGTGGCGGTTAACCTGGTGGGCGGCATCGATAAGGTTTCTGCCTGGATGGAAGCTCTTGAACTGACTCCCGGCTCTGGCATTATGATTAATTCCCTATCGACAGTAATGTGGAAGTACCGTGGTCTGCCGGCTTACGGCACAATGGATATGGTTTTATCCCCCGGGTTAAAGATCGAAACATCCCACTACCCTGATGAAAACAGGATCGAGGTTACAGGAACAGAGGGCATTATCTTTATTAACGGCAGTACGGGGCGCATTCAGAACCGGCCTCCCCTTGAACTTTATAAAGACGGGGTAACCACTGCTTATGAAGATTTACCTGTAGAGTGGGCCAACAGTTTTGTCCTGGCAACCAGGGATTTTATTGAATCGCTGGAGAAGAAAGAGCAGGCAGCCCTTTCCCCGGAACGGGGACTGGAGGTTTTAGAGTTTGCCCTGGCGGTAAGGGATTCAGCTGCAAGTCAAAAAACAGTTCAGCTGACCCTGCCACATGCTGAATAAGAAAGGTGGTTTAAATAAATGCGTGTTGCAGTTGTTAATGAAGTGAGTGCAGCCAATAAAAATGCAGATATCTTAAAAGCGCTTGAGGGTTTTGGCTGCGAAGTGATCAATGCAGGGATGCAAAGCCCCGATGAGCAGCCGGAACTTACCTACATCCACACCGGTTTAATCTCTGCGTTGCTTCTTAATCTTGATGCTGTGGATCTGGTGGTCGGCGGTTGTGGCACAGGCCAGGGCTTTCTCAACTCGGTGATGCAGTATCCAGGAGTGTTTTGCGGGTTGTTAAGTGATCCTCTTGACGCCTGGCTGTTTTCACAGATTAATGGTGGTAACTGCATTTCTCTACCTCTAAACAAGGGCTATGGCTGGGCGGGAGATATTAACCTAAAGTATTTATTTGAAAAACTCTTCACTGGTGAAATGGGCGCAGGCTACCCGGAGCACCGGAAAGAAAGCCAAAAGGAAAGCCGGAACAAGCTGAAACAAATTTCTGCCGCAAGCCATCTGAAGATTGAAGATAGTTTAGCTTTACTCGATGAAACGATTGTAAAAACTGTTTTTTCAGCAAGGCAATTTATTGCTGCCGTGCAAGCTCATTCAAAAAACGGGGCTTTAAGAGATCATATTTTAAAGCAATATTCATGAGATGGGATTTTTGTAGCAAGCTAAATAGTTTTAAGAGGTGATTATTTGTGAACCCGGAGCATGCCAACAGAGTTAAAAAAAGGATAGATTACAACTTGATCAGAAAACTTGCCGCCGACATCCGAAAAGAGACCATTCAGGCTATGGCTTCGATCGGTTTTGGTCATATCGGCGGTTCAATGTCTATTGCTGATGTTCTGGCGGTTTTGTATGGCGGGGTAATGCGTATTGATCCGCAGAACCCGCAGTGGGAAGAAAGGGATATGCTTGTTCTATCCAAAGGTCACTGCGGTGCATCTCTTTACGCTGCTCTCGCCCTGACCGGATATTTCCCCTTAGCTGATCTAAAGACTTTAAACAGGCCTGGCACCAACCTGCCCAGCCACTGCGACCGCTTAAAGACAAAGGGGGTTGACATGAGCACCGGCTCTCTGGGACAGGGTATCTCAACAGCAATCGGTATTGCCTTGGGGAACAGGCTAAAAAAAATAGACAACTACACCTACGTTATTCTCGGAGACGGCGAACTTCAGGAGGGCCAGGTGTGGGAAGGGGTTCAGTTTGCCGCCCACCGGGGGCTCGATAATCTTGTTGTCTTTGTGGATAATAATCAAAAACAGCTTGATGGCAGGCTTGAAGATATTTGCAAACCCTTTGACCTGAAAGCGAAATTTGAGGCCTTTGGTTTTCATTGCCTGAAAGTGAGGGGTTATGATGTTGAAGAAATCCATGGCGCAATTATCGACGCCTGGAAAACTACAGGTAAACCTACAGCAATTATTTTAGAAACTTTCAAGGGTATCGGCTGCTGTTTTGCCGAAGAGGCAGATTTTAACCACTATATGGTCATTGATGAAGCAATGGCCCAGGAAGCCTGCTGCGAAATTGACAGGCGGCTGGCTGAAGGTTCTCCACTCGTGAGTGGGCAGAAGGGAGATAGAACATGATCAAGCTGGCAGCCGAACATTGCACCGAAACAGTGGCCATGAGAGACGCTTACTGCGAAGCCTTAATTGCTGCAGCTGAAGAAGATTCCAGGATATTATGTATCGACGCCGATGTAATGTACTCCATGGGAACTGTTCCCTTTGCCCGTAAGTTTCCTCACAGGTCAATAAACTGCGGGATTATGGAGGCAAACGCCGTAGGGGTTTCAGCAGGTCTTTCTGTAACGGGCTGGGTTCCCTTTTTTCATGCTTTTGGAACTTTTGCCACTAGAAGAGCCTATGACCAGGTATTTCTCTCCTGCGCCTATGCGGATGCCAATGTGAAGATTATCGGCGGCGATGCCGGAGTTACCGCGGCGATGAATGGCGGCACCCATATGCCTTTCGAAGATATGGGTGTAATGCGCAATATACCACAAATGACGATTATAGAACCAGCTGACACAACGGTAATCAGGCAGATGGTTCCGCAAATGGCTCACACCTATGGTAATTTCTATATGCGTTCATGCCGCAGAAACGTTATCAAAATCTATGATCAAAGTTCCCGCTTTACTGTGGGGAAGGGTGTAATCTTAAAAGATGGGTCCGACTTAACCATAATCGCCTGCGGTATCATGGTTTACGAAGCAATTAAAGCGGCGTCGGCCCTTGAAGATGATGGCATTAAGGTCAGGGTTATCGATATGTTCACCATTAAGCCCATCGACAGAGATATTATTATAGATAGCGCTCAAAAAACAGGATCCATCGTCACCGTCGAGAACCATAATATTATTAACGGTCTCGGTTCGGCTGTAGCTGAAGTTCTGGTTGAAAACCTGCCAGTTCCGATGGAAAGAGTGGGCGTAAAAGACCATTTCGGCGAGGTGGGTGAACAGGCTTTTCTAATGGAAAAATTCGGGCTGACGGCAGAGGATATCTGCAAAGCGGCACGAAATGTGTTAAAAAGAAAGGCAGCAGCTCAAGCATAGGACGATTAATGTAGCATTAGATAATATCCTGGTTATCAGCTAAATATACTATAGAAAGCAGGTGTATTTTTTGCAGAAGCAAGCTGAAATGGTTAAGCTATACAGCGGTAAATTATCTTTCGGAACCAAACTGGGCTTTGGAATTTGTGATCTTGGCGGCAATTTATTTTTTACCATGATGGGCTTTTACTTACTATTTTTTATGACCGACGTGGTTGGCCTTGCTGCCGGACTGGCCGGTACCGCCCTGATGATCGGGAAAATATGGGATGCTGTTACAGATCCGACTGTTGGTTACATCTCTGATCGGACCAGGACCCGCTGGGGCAGGCGCCGCCCCTATATGTTTGTCGGTTCTTTCCTGCTTTTTATTACCATGATCCTGATGTTTACTGCTCCCGGTTTTGAGACCCAGAGTCAGCTATTTGTCTGGGCTGCTGTTATGTACTGTCTGCTCTGCAGCGCATACACGCTGGTGAATATTCCTTATGGGGCTTTAACCCCCGAAATGACTACAGACTATAATGAACGGACGGTACTTAATGCCTACCGTATGAGCAGCGCTGTAGTTGGCACCCTGCTTGGAGCCGGGCTGGTTTTGCCCATAGTCGGGATGGCTGCTACTTTGGAGGCTGGTTGGACCCTGACCGGAACCGTAATGGGTGCCGTAATGATGGTAACTGCCTTGATCACTGTATTTTCTGTCCGCGAACCTGTTCATGGCGATGCTCCGCCCCAGATCAATATTTTCAAATCTTACGCCCAGGTTCTGGGTATGAAAACCTTCCTTACCTGCCTGATCCCCTGGACGATGCACATCACCGGAATCACCATTATCCAGGGCGCCCTTCTCTATTATTATGTATACCTCTACGGCACTGAGTCCGGCTTTCAGCTGGCCCTGGTTGCCCTGCTGCTGACATCGATGCTTTTCATCCCGGTCTGGACAGTGGTTTCCAAAAGCATCGGCAAAAAAATGAGTTATAATATCGGCATGGCTATCGTGGCCCTTGCTATTACTATGCTCTTTTTCGTCGGACACAGAATCCCGGTCGAAACTTCGTACATTATCATGGCCATTGCCGGAATTGGTTTTGCTACCCAGTATGTAATGCCCTATTCAATCATTCCCGATGTGGTTGAGTATGATTATGCTGAAAATGGGGTGAGACGAGAAGGTGTATTTTACGGTCTCTGGACCCTGACCAGTAAAATTGGGCAGGCTTTTGCCATAGCGTTGAGTGGCTGGACCTTAAGCGCATTTGGCTACATACCCGATGTCGCCCAAACAGAGCAGGCACTGCTTGGTATCAGGCTTCTTTGCGGCCCCATACCGGTTCTGTTTTTCATAGCAGGAATTATAGTTCTGTCGTACTACCCGATTACCAGGGAAAAGTACCAGGAAATTTTAGAGAAAATAGCCCTGCGTGACGGAATGTAAACTAGGAGCCAGGACAAGGGGATGTTTCTCCTTGTCCTGGCTCACTGGCTTTCTATGTTTTAATACTGAACTGAACCCTTAGCAAGCCGCGAAAACCTCTAATAGCGTAATATGATTCTGCTCCATTATGACAAACGTCTTCAGACCAATCAAGTCTTCCATGGCTGAAAACTCTCCCCTCGTTAAGAAATTTATTGGGCTTACTATTCCATGCGCTTTTAGTTAATAGTGAACTGATGTATGTCACCCTTGTTGTATTATCACCCAGCCGTTAAGATGCTGAATATAATCAGAGCGGCTGTAGCTGAGAGAATTAGGGTGATGATTGTGGGGCCTGCCCAGCGTTCCCATTCTAAAGTATATTGATCTTCAAGATTGTTGGTTGCAGCAGAAAAGATCGTTTTGCCCCACAGAGCCCGGGTTGTAGCTAAAGTATTGATGCCAAGGACAATAAAGGTGGTCAGGCTGCTAGTGGAAAGCAGGTTATCCATGCCATGTAACAGAGGCATAAAGAACCATGCAGTCACTATTAGGATAACTACAAAAACCGGAAGAGCTTTAAGTAGCTGTTTTACTGGGAGCTTACTAATCCTGAACGCTTGAAAAAACAGGCCGGCACCACAGGCAGTCATGGCCAGTAAAGTAGTATAAAAGGCAACGTAGGCAGCAAACAGAGCGGTGCCCTCTATGGCCCAGATTAACAGAAATGAAAATAGGTATCCAGCGGTCAGGCGCAGTGCCGGGGCAAGCCTGAGTGGGAAGTGGTGCATAACCAGCAAGGCCTGGGCTATTAGCCAGAGGATCAGAAGTAAAGATCCGGCCAGGGCAAAAAGCAATTTTAGCAAATCATTGGGAAAAGAAAACAAAGATTCGCGAGCGAGATAGATCGCTGACATAGGCAACAACAGCGACTGCATCAGAAGCCAGAGACCCTTGTTCCAATTATAAAGTTTGCCTTTGTTCATGCCTTTTATATTATCAAAAATTGTGCATGAGAACCA
>CAZVLE010000133.1:0-6557 GCA_964627855.1 uncultured Syntrophomonadaceae bacterium
AAACCAAAGCCGGAATGGATATCCGGCATTCCGACAACAGGGCTGATTACTCCCGGCAGGGAAGCCGCGTCCATCAACTGTTGCAGAGACTGGTCTTCCATGAAAGATTGGTACAATTCATTGTTGAGATAAACCAGGACATCTGCTTTCATTTTACCCTGCTGCTTAACCCTGTAACAGTTTACACCGATTGATTCCAGCAGTGACATTATAAATATCTCCTCGTCATGACCAGGGACACGGTTTTTAGTTAGTATTACCTGACAATCTTATAGGTTTAACTTATCAACTAGACCTTGTAAATATGGCATCGTTTCCCTGTCGGTAAGCTCAAAATGCAGCGGTGTGATTGAAATAAAACCTTCACGCACAGCCATCGTATCGCTGTCGGAATGCTCAGGATCATCTTCTACCAGTTCACCGGCCAACCAGTAATAGGTCATCCCCCTGGGATCGATCCTTTTATCAAATGTATTCCGGTAACGCCTTTTGCCAAGAGTTGTTACCTTTGCCCCTTTGATCTTCTCTACCTCTGCGGGTACATTGATGTTGATAAGCGTCGAAGCAGAAAAACTATTTTCCCCCAGGGTTTCAATCAAGCGGCAGATAAAGTTAGCGGCATATTTAAAGCTTTCACTGCCATATTTTCCGGTCAGGGACACTGCAATGGAAGGTATACCCATGATCAGACCTTCCAGGGCGGCAGAAACGGTACCTGAATAGAGAACATCAGTACCTAAATTGCTGCCCCTGTTTATGCCCGAAACAACCAGGTCCGGTTTATGGTCTAAAATGGCTTCAACAGCCAATTTGACCGAATCGGAAGGCGTGCCATTCACAGACCAGCCTTTTAATTCCTGGTTATGGAAAAAAGTTATCTCTTCAACCCTCAGTGGTCTGTGCATGGTTATGGCATGACCCATGGCGCTTCTTTCCCGATCAGGGGCAACAACGGAAATATTATAACTGTCCTGGTGCTCAAAAAGAGCTTGACAGAGGTACTGCAAACCGTCAGCATGAATGCCGTCATCATTGGTTATTAATATATGCACAGTTATCTACTTATCTCCTTCTTTTTCTTTCTTGGCCTGAACAAGTCTTTCAGCACAGCGAGAAGCTTCAAATCTGATTTTCTCCTCGTCAAGAGTTTTTAGCTCGCCTCTTTCCAGGAGCACTTTACCGTCGACCATAACCATGTCGACATCGGCAGCCGAAGCTGCATAGACAGTCTGGGCCAGTGGATCATGCATTGGTGTCAGGTGGGCCCTGTCATAGCGAAGGCCGATCAGATCTGCCTTATATCCTACTTTTATGCTTCCTGTATTTTCCAGGAAAAGTGCTTTTGCTCCCGTTGAGGTAGCAAGGCGTATTGTCTGAGCGGCATTGACCAGAGTCGGATCCATGGCTATACCCTTGGCGAGCAAAGATGCCAGGCGCATTTCCTCAATCATATCAAGATTATTATTGCTTGAAGCACCGTCTGTTCCGATACCAACCCTAATGCCACTGGCGATCATTTTTGCCAGTGGCGCAATCCCGCTTCCCAGTTTGAGGTTGCTGCCGGGGTTATGGGCAACTGTTACCTTTTTCTCTGCCAGCAGTTCAATGTCTTCATCACTGACATGAACGCAGTGTGCCGCCAGGACCGGAAGATCAAAGAAACCGATATTGTAGAGTAGTTTTGGCGGTGTTAGCCCATGTTCCCTGACTGACTCTTCTACTTCGCCCTTTGTTTCAGATAAATGGATCTGCAGGGGCCTTCCCGTCCTGGTCGCTAAATCGGCCACCTGCTTCAGGAATGTTGGTGGGCAGGTATAGGGAGCATGGGGTCCTAACAATACACTGATTCTACCTTCCGCTGCACCATGCCAGTTTTTAATAAAGACTTCGCTTTCCTGCAAAGCCGTATCCGCCCCATCTGAAAGACCAATCATTCCCCTTGAAAGAACAGCCCTGATACCGCTTTCTGCCGCCGCTTCAGCAACGCTGTCCATGAAAAAATACATATCTGTAAAGGTCGTTGTTCCACCCCGGATCATTTCGGTCAGGGCCAGCATGGTTCCCCAGTAAACATCATCGGCAGTTAAGTGTTCTTCAACCGGCCAGATTTCTTCCTCAAGCCATTGTTTCAGTGGCAAATCATCAGCATAGCTGCGGAATAGTGTCATGGCGGCATGACCATGGGCATTGATCAGGCCAGGTAGCACCAGAAGATTATTCGCCTTAATTACCCGCCCTGCTCTCTGCTCATTAATTTGTTGCGGGTGTACGGAAATGTCAATAATACGGTCACCTTGAATTAGAATATCACCGGAGAAAGAATCAGGCAAATCGTCGGCAACCGGTATCACAATTGCCCCTTTAAGCAAGATGGTAGTCACTGTAAAACCTCCCTACTGGTTAAAAAGATCACTAATTTTTTTCCGATCAGGCCTTTTGATAACTCCCTTTTCCGTGATTATTGCGGTTATCAGTTTTGCAGGGGTGACATCAAAGGCCGGGTTAAAGGCATTGATCCCATCAGGAGCAATAAGATTGCTATTAATCATGATAACTTCACTACCATCACGTTCTTCTATGACAATGTCTGTTCCATTTTCAATAGCCGGATCAATGGTCGAAAGAGGCGCAGCAACATAAAAAGGAATTTCGTGATAAGCGGCAAGAACTGCCAGGCTATACGTGCCGATTTTATTGGCAGTATCGCCATTCGCTGCAATGCGATCGGCACCTACAACGACCAGATCAATTTTTCCAAGAGCCATTAAGTGACCGGCACAGTTATCGGTAACGAGAGTTGCGTCAATACCCTCATGATAAAGCTCATAGGCGGTAATTCGCGCTCCCTGCAAGAGAGGTCTTGTTTCATCAACATATACATGGATTGCTTTTCCTTGCTCGTTAGCGGCCCTGATAACCCCGAGCGCTGTTCCGTAACCACCGGTGGCAAGCGCACCAGCGTTACAATGAGTTAATATAGAGGCTTTTTGAGCTACCAGTTCGGCCCCATAACTACCGATAGAGCGGTTATTCTCCAGATCTTCCCTGTGTATTGTCAGAGCCTCGCTCTCAAGGCCTTTGAATATTTCCAGCCTGGAGGCAGCTCTGTTATCAGCAAGCCAGCTTTTCAGACGGTTAAGTGCCCAGATAAGATTAACAGCAGTCGGCCTGGCCGCGGCGATTTCTGAAGCAGCCTGCTTTAAGAAAATATTTGTTTCCTGCGAATCAAATCCCCGTTCATGAGCTTCTCTAGCTGCAATAGCCAGACCGTAGGCAGCACTAATGCCGATAGCCGGGGCTCCCCGCACGGTCATGTTCTTAATGGCACTTATAACCTCCCGGTATGATGAACAGGACCTGTATTCTGCTTTGTGGGGTAAAAGCCGCTGGTCCAACAGGAAGAGGCAGTTATTTTCCCAGTACATAGTGCAAATTTTGCTTTCATCCCGCATGATTTCAGTTACTCCTTTGGATAATATTTACCGGCCTTAACACAATTACATGAGTGTTCGTCTTTCAGCGATTCTATCGTAAGGGCGAGCAGTTTATTGAGGTAAACATAGCCTTTTTCCATTTCTTCCAAAACTTCTTCATGGGTAAGGGGCACCGGTGATATACCTGCGGCAAAGTTAGTTGGCAGGGCTAATGTGGCATAACACAGTCCTGCTTCACGGGCCAAAACAACCTCTGGGTAGTTGGTCATACCGACAAGGTCACCACCCCATAGTTTGATCATTTTTATTTCAGCCGGAGTCTCAAAGCGGGGGCCCTCACAGCAAACATAACATCCTCCATCTACCAAGTCCAGGCCAAGCAAAGCACCCGCCTGCAAAAGTGATGCCCTTATTTCAGGACAATATGGCTCTGAAAAATCGGTATGAACAACAAAGCCCTCATCACCCTCATAAAAGGTTGGCGAACGGTGCTTGGTAAAATCGATAAATTGATCGATAACAATTCTACTGCCGGGCGGCATCTCTTCCCTTATAGTGCCTACAGCTGCTGTAGATATTATCGCATCAACAGCTAACTTCTTCAGGGCGGCAATATTCGCCTTATAGTTAACCAGGTGTGGCGGAACAGTATGACCGCCCCCATGGCGGGTCATAAAATAAACTCTATTTCCCTTATATTCTCCTTCAGTTAGCGTTAGTGAACCATACTTAGTTTCGACAACTATTTCGGCTTCATTTTCCAAAAAATCCAGTTTATACAATCCTGTTCCACCAATCACCGCTACTTTACGTTTTGCCATTTATTAGCTCCCCTGTCTCAATTATATAACAGCTGCACTGTTTATTCTTTTAAGACTAAAACTTCTCTGGATCAGGGAAAAAATCCTGCCCGGGTTCTGTTGACCTTTAAGATAAAATAAGCTATACTAAATAATGCTTCAGAGGAAATGATTGTTCGGCCGACGTAGCTCAACGGAAGAGCAGCTGATTTGTAATCAGCAGGTTGCGGGTTCGAGTCCCACCGTCGGCTCCATAGCAAGCTGTGGAGAGGTACCCAAGTTGGCCAAAGGGGGCAGACTGTAAATCTGCTGGCATCGCCTTCACTGGTTCAAATCCAGTCCTCTCCACCATTATGGGCCATTAGCTCAGTTGGTAGAGCACCTGACTTTTAATCAGGGTGTCCCAGGTTCGAATCCTGGATGGCTCACCAGGGAACAAAGCACAGTAAGGACAGGCGTTTAAGGCTCCTGTCCTTACTCATTTAATGGGTTGATTCTAAACCTGTTCCCGCCACCAGTCCATAGTCTCAATAATTGCTTCTTCAAAATTTATCTCGGGTTGCCATCCGGTTATGTTCATAATTTTATCAGCTGATCCTATAAATACTGGCACTTCTGAAGGTCTGAAACGCTCCGCATCAACCTCCACCTGCACCTCTACTTTAGCCTTGCTTATCATAAAATCTAAAATAGACCTTATCTCCCGTGGGATTCCGGAGCAAATGTTATAAACTCCACTGTCAGAGTTGCCTTCCAAAAGCATAGCGTACGCCCTGACCACATCACCAACGGCGGTAAAATCACGTTTTGTGCTCAAATCACCAACCCTGATCACCGGTTCAATCAACCCTTTTTCGATCCTCGCCACCTGGGAAGTAAAATCACTCATCACATAGCCATTTTGCTGTCCCGGCTCAAAATGGTTAAAAGGGCGCACATGAATCACATTCAGGCTATCCCTGCGCGCCAACTGCAAAACGATCTGGCCCATGGCTAACTTACTGCTTGAATAGGGGTTTTGCGGCAGGCAGAAAGCATCTTCTTTTAACGCTTCTCCCTGCTTTGCCGCCAGCCCGTACTCTTCGCTGGAGCCGATCGTTAATACCTTTACTTCCGGCAACACCATTGTAGCAGCCCGCACCAGGTTAATGTTCCCCACAGTGTTGATCATTACCGTCTCCGCAGGGTCCTCCCAGGCTGCCTTTACCTTGCTCTGGGCCGCCAAATGAAAAATCCCTTCAGGTTGAATATCCTGCATAACCACCTGCAGCCGTTTCCGATCTAAAATATCACAGGTTACATTTTCCACACCTGTAACTTTGCTTGTACTTTTGTGTACTCCTGTAAATATTTAATGGCCCTTATCAAGTAATATCTTGATCAGGTGGCTGCCGACAAAGCCTTCGGCCCCGGTAATCAGAACACGCATTTAGATCACACTCACTTCTTTTTTTCATTTGCAACCCTTTCCAGATCAGCTTCAACCATCATCATAATTAGCTCTTCTAAAGTGGTTTTCGCACTCCACTTCAGTTTTTCCCTCGCTTTGGTTGGGTTGCCAATCAAAATATCAACCTCTGCCGGGCGGTAAAACTTAGGGTCTATTACAACATAATCTTCATAATTCAAACCAACATACTCAAAAGCAATTTTACACATATCTTTTACTGCAGTAGTACGTCCAGTGGCTATCACAAAATCATCAGGCACATCCTGCTGCAGCATCAGCCACATAGCTTCAACATAGTCACCGGCGTAGCCCCAGTCTCGCTTGGCATCAATATAACCTAAACGCAGCTCATTCTGCTTCCCAAGTTTAATTCTTGCTACCCCGTCAGTCACTTTGCGGGTTACAAATTCAATACCCCTTAACGGCGACTCATGGTTAAATAAAATTCCGTTGCAGGTATACATGCCGAAACTTTCCCGGTAGTTCACTGAAATCCAGTGCCCAAAAAGTTTGGAAACACCATAGGGGCTGCGCGGGTGGAAAGGTGTGTTTTCACACTGTACCTCTTCTTTGATCAAACCAAACATCTCACTGGTCGAAGCCTGGTAAAAGCGGGTACCCGAATTGGTCATGCGTAGCGCCTCAAGCATATTCAGCACCCCCAAAGCGGTCACTTTAGAAGTTAAAACCGGCTGCTCCCACGATGTAGCTACAAAGCTCTGGGCCGCCAGGTTATAAGCTTCATCGGGTTTAGATTTTTGCAGGGCCGCTATTAAAGAAGGCTGGTCGGTTACATCGCCGTAGATCAGCTCAACATCATTTTCCCCCCCTAAGTATTCCAGCCGCCAGTGATTGCAGTAACTGCGCCTGGCT
>CAZVLE010000134.1:0-11906 GCA_964627855.1 uncultured Syntrophomonadaceae bacterium
TTTCTGTTTTTTGATCTGCTGCCATCAATCCGCATTTTGCGCCTAACTCCACTGCCATATTGCTGATTGTAAATCTGGCCTCCACCGAAAGTTCATCGATCACTTCACCAGAGAATTCGAGGGCCATATAGGTGGCGCCATCAGCCGTTAATTGCCCGGCAAGAAAAATGATCAGGTCTTTGGAGTAGACTCCGGCTGCCAGCTTTCCGTTTAAAACCACCTTGATGGTTTCCGGCACTTTGAACCATAGTTTACCGGAAATCATACCTGCCGCCAAATCGGTGGAGCCGACACCAGTTGAAAAAACATTTATCGCCCCGTAGGTGCAAGTGTGCGAATCAGCCCCAATCACCAACTGACCCGGCAGGACATGACCCTGTTCAGGAAGCAGCTGGTGACAAACTCCATCACCAATATCGTAGAAGTGAATCTTTTGCTCCTGGGCAAACTCCCGCATCTGTTTGTGGAGGGCAGATACTCCTTCAACCGGGCTGGGGGCGCTGTGATCTATAACCATTGCCACCCGGTTCGGGTCAAAAACCCGCTTAGCCTTCATTTCTTTAAAAACCCTGATTGCCAACGGTGAGGTTCCATCCTGTCCCATCACAAAGTCAAGATTGGCAATAACAATATCTCCCGCATTTGCGTCCTGATTACTTTTATTGGAGAGGATTTTTTCGGCAATTGTTTTTCCCATTGACTGCTCCTTTCAGCTTGGCAAATCGGTTCTCATTGGAGCGATTTGTAACAAGGCAAACGCTGTAATGCTCCTATTCTCTTTACCTCTGGGCAAACCCTTTTCCCCGCAAGTGAGGCCCCACATCCGGACGCGGTTTAGCCATCATGTAAGCGGCAGATCTTTCGCTCCAGGAAACTTCATCGATCCCGCCGGAACGATCCCTGTAGTAATTTCGCATCAGCTCTTCGTACTCTTCAATTAGCTCTTGATCCCCATCCTCGTGGTAAAGCTCGCGCTTGAAAATAACGTCCTTGGGAAGGCGTGGCTTTTGCGGATTATCTTCAGCCGGATAACCGAGGCACATCCCGAATAGTGGGAAGACCAGCTCAGGCAGTTTTAAAAGAGCGCTTGCCTGGTCCAAGTCATTGCGAATACCGCCGATAAAAACCCCGCCCAGGCCCAGGAATTGAGCGGCAATCATAGCTTTTTGAGCGGCCAGGGTTACATCAACCGTGGCCATAATCAGCATCTCCATATTTCCTAAAATTTCCACATCAAGCTCTTCCCAGTATTTTTTACTGCGCTGCAGATCCGCACAAAATATTAAGAATAAGGGGCATTTTTCGATCCAGCTCTGCCCTCCGGCTAAAACAGCAAATTTTTCACGTTTTGCGGGATCATCTACCCGGATAATGGTATAGGCCTGAAAATGACTTGAAGTTGCAGCCCACTGGGCCGCTTCGATAATCGCTTCCACTTTTTCCGGCTCTACTGCCTTATCAGTGAATGTCCTTACTGAGCGGTGGGCATAAAGGATCTTTAGCGGATCATTCATCATTATCCTCCTAACAGGTAAACCATCATAATTTAAAAGCATTATCAGTTCTGCCTTCTACCAGGGGTTCAGGCAGAAATATAAAAGTGAATCTTAAAGGCAGCAAGCAATCTCTCCTAAGTTTGATAAACGGTTAGAAAATGCGCTACCAGTTCCGGATCAAAATGCGAACCGGCACACCTTTTAAACTCGGCGATAATCGCATCTGGTTGCATTGCTTTTTTGTAGGGACGACCGTTACTCATCACCTCAAAAGCATCAGCTAGTGCCGTAATTCTGGCCAGTAAAGGTATTTCTTTACCCTTAAGACCCTGGGGATAGCCGGTTCCATCCCATTTCTCATGATGCGATAAGATGCCTTCGGCAACATGAGCAAATTCTTCGGTAGCCCTCGCAATGCGGAAGCCGGTTTCGGCATGTTTTTTCATTATGTTCCATTCATCATCCGATAGAGCATCCTTCTTGGTTAACAGTTCTTCCGGAATATTTATTTTGCCGATATCATGCAGGGTTATTAAGAGATTAAGCCGGTTGAGCTCAGAATCCGGCAAACCAACCCGATGCCCTATTTTTAAAGCAATTTCCTGCATGTTTCTTGTGTGGATTTCAGTTTCGTAACTTTTTTCGGCCAGAGTTTTAAGCAGGGCCGATAAAACAGCGCTCTTACCGCTTCTGCTTTCGGTGAGCTTACTTTGGTACATCTTATCTTCCGCTTCTTTTAAGACATCTTTCATTTTTTGATCGCTTTGGCTTTTAACAGCCACGCCAAATGACATGGTAATCGGTACTTCTTCCACATATTCTTCCCGGTAAGCCTGATCTATTCTTCTGCTGATTTCCTGAGCCTCCCGCTCAGCTGTTCCGGGTAGAAGAATAATAAATTCATCCCCGCCAAACCGGGCTATTATATCTTCTTCACGGCAAGATTTTTTCATTATGTCAGCAGCTTTTTTTAGCATTTCATCACCAACGACATGCCCATAAGTGTCATTTACCAGTTTCAGGCCGTTAACATCAGCCATAATAACACTGACCGGCGTTTGCCTGCCTTTGCCATATCTGAGAAACTCTTCTTCCAGGTAATACCTGTTATAGAGGCCGGTCAGCTGATCATGAAAGCTCATGTAGGCAATCTTCTCTTCAGTCCTATTTCTGCTTATGGCATTGGCAATTATTTCTGCCACAACGTTTAACAGGTAGATATGATCCTCTGCCAAATCTCCTGTCCTGGTAACAGTTTCGTAGCCAAAGGCTCCAATAATGGCACCATGATCCCTTAGGGGTATAGCTAGAAGTGACTTAATCCCCTCAATTTGAAAATCAGCCTGATCGATAGCTGCTTCTTCAGGCAGATTATCTACATTTTCAATATAAACATAGCGACTGTTGAAGATTCTATCGGTCCACCAGGGGACCTTTGTCACAGGAAAATTTTGGTTTCTTTGTTTCTGCGGCTCAATCCCCCTGGCACAACATTCGTGGGTTACGGTAAAGTGAGTCTTATCGTCATTATATAAAAGCACATAACTGCGATCTGCATTAAAGAGCTTTCCTGTTGATTCGATTGCCCTGTTAATTCCATCATCTAAGGAGCCGGTCGGCAAGCTGATGAAATATGAAGAGATATCAGAAACCATCTTTTCGTATTGCAATTGGAATTGCAGCGACTCATTGGTTTTCCGGCGCTCTTCGATATTGGCAATCAACTCTGCAAAAACCCTTAACAGCGCAATTTCTGTCTCCGTAAATTCTTTTACTTCCTTAACAGCATCAAAACCAACAAAACCAATATTCTTAGAACCCTGCATTAAAGGAATTAATAGCAGTGACTTAATCCCCTGGGGCTCGATGATCTTTCTGATACTATTATCTTCAGGCAGATCGGCGACGGAATGCACCATAAAGATTTCGCCTCTTTGATGGGGCTCCAATAAATCACTCAGTTGATCCAGAGCTACAGCCTTCAAATTGTTAATCTGGGGAGAGATCTCCTGAGCACACCACTCATGAGTATTGATTGTGATAGCATGTTCATAGTCATTAATAAATATATAGACGCGATCGAGCTCACTAAAAATACCGATTTCTTCAAGCATTTTATCTAAAGCAGCGTCTACTGCATCAAGCTTGATATTTATCAGTTCAGTAGCCATACCCATTAATAGCTGCTGAAGACGCTCTCTGTTTAGAAGTTCTTCTTCGACCCTTTTACTATCAGTGATATCCCTGGCCGAACCAACCACACCGATAAGCTCTCCATTGCCGTCAAACAGAGGCGCTTTACGAACGTCAAGGAAGAGAAACCGGCCTTTAACATTACCATATTCATCAAATTGCATCGGCCGCATTTCCTGTAAAGTTATGGAATCCGAATCCATACACAACTCCCCGAAGGTATGCCAGTCAGGATTATCCGGATGAGTTTCACGTTCACGTTTGGCAAAAAATAGATCAGTTTTTCCCAGCGGTTCTTCTGTATCTTTTGCATTGAGGAGGTTCCGGCAAATAGCCTCATTGGCAAATATATATCTGCGTTCCAAATCCTTCGCCCACAGCATGTCCGGCATGGTATCACTCATTAATCTAATTAGGGAATAAAAACCATGGTATTTCTCTTCTCTCTCCATCAAGGCCTGCTCTGCTATTTTGCGATCGGTAACATCGCGGAATATCCCCCGGGTATGTTCAAACTGTCCGTCTTTGTCAAATTTTACATTGATATTGCCTTCCACCATAATTGCTGTACCATCTTTTGCAACAAAGACTGCATCCACTCCTTCAAATGCCGCTCCGGAAACTACCTTTTTAAAGGCTTCCATACAGTGCTCCATTGAATCAGGGTGAATAACATCCCACAGTGTCAGCTTTTCAATTTCTACAGAACTATATTTCAAGACAGATAACCAGCCCTGGTTTACAAACACAAACCTGCCGTTGCTATCAACACACTGAATTAAATCTTTTGCCTTATCGACCAGATCTCTGTAATGTTCATCAATATCAAAAACACTTTTTTCTGAGTTTAGATCTACGGAAAGTTTTGTTGAGTTGTTATTATTTTTCATTAAACCAAGCTCCCTTGAACAACTTAGTCACTTTTGCAAAAAACTGCGGTTCAGACAAAAATCAATACTGATAAGGCGTAAATCTAGGCATAGAATTATTGCAGCGACAATAGTAGCAAGCTATTTTAATAATCATTCTAAATTTTATCCACTGTAATTGCAATCTGCTTTTGGGTCAATACAACAACGTTATTCTAATCATTCATTCAGAGCTTTCAGCTCAACTGGTTAAATTATTCTGCCCAGTGCTCAGGGTGGTCTAAGGCTTCGGCGCATTTTACCTTGCCCTTGACTGTTCCTATAGAGCCGGGGCTTAATTCCAAGACCATCCATGCTTCTTCCACAGCAGCGTGAATTGGATATGGTGCTTCTAAACCCTGCCGGCCGGCCGGTTTAAAACCGAAACGGGGATAGTATTCCGGATGACCAAGCACAAAGACCAGCTTCACTTTGGCATCAGCCAAGAGTTTTAACCCTTTAGTGATCAAGCCGCCGCCAATTCCCTGCTTTTGAAACCCCGGTTTGACAGCTAAGGGAGCCAGGATGGCTGATTCGACTTCTACAAAACCTTTAACTTTAGCTTTGGTAAACAGAATATGGCCCACGATTTCCTGGTGATGCAAGGCGATCAACGAGAGCAAGGGCTGCGCAGTCGGATCCATTAATAAATCCTTAACCAGCTTCACGATAACCGGCCCTTCGGTTTCACCAAAAGCTTCCTCTTCCACTGCCAGCAAACCGATTAGATCCTGCTCTTTGGATTCCCTTATCTCCATTAACGATAACTCCTGTTTTGAGGTTTATTATTTAAGAACTGGGGCTGAATGGGGACAACTAGTCTGTAACATTAGATGGTCCACCGCGGCCCTGTTTCCGTATCTTCAAGGACAATTCCGGAATGATGCAGGATATCGCGGATTCGGTCGGCCTCTTCCCATCTTTTTGCATCCCGGTATTCTTCCCTAAATACGACTAACGCTGCTACTACTCTTTTAAGCTGATCAGGGACAAAGTTAGCTAGCTCCGTAATTGCTGTTCCCGTAAGGACAATCATCTCCCGAAAGATCTCCCTGCCCTGAGAGATAAATTCCGGGTTTTCAAGGTCAAGCTGCGCCTGCCACAGGAACCGATCGGCTTCCAAAATTTGTGTAACCATAACCATTACATTCTGCTCTTTAAGCGCGTTCTGAAAAGTATCTTCGATAGCATGCATTTTCTGCCAAAAAGCCGGATCAGGTTGTGTTTTTTCCGTTACCCCCGTAAAAGGCCTACAGCCGTCCGTGCTTTTTGTCCTCGCTGTGATTTCATCTTGCCCAGATGATACAAAGTCGCCTTTGAGCAGCTTAAATGGTATCAATTCGCCTTTAGAGAAGCAGTACTCAGCGCTACCCCGCCTGACAGTTACCCGGCCCAGGCCATCAATTGCAGCTGTTTGAACTGCAAAATCAAGGATGCAAACGGTATGTTCATCAATCCCTAATATTGTTGCATCGGGAGGCAACATCGCCTCAAGAGCGGTGAATCTTTTCTCACCCATGTAGCAGAAACGGGTGTCGTGGTTACCCCCTTCAGCGTTGTTCCAGTGCGGTATCACAACCATTTCAAGACCCATATTGCCGAGAATGTTCAAACCCGGCAACCAATGTAATGGTTCGCCTACTTTATAGATTTCATAAACCGGTAGAGTATAGCTGCCCACTGAAAGGGCAGCTGCACTGGCGGCAACCAGGCAACCACCCCGATTGATCATCGCACCAAGTAAAGTCGGGATTGGCGTTGCCTCGAGCTGACGGACATTATAGGTTGGGCTGCCCGGCCCGATTAGCACATATCCGGCCCTGCCGAGCAGACCGAAAATATTTTCTGTTTGCTCGCTTTTTTCTGCTTCGTTTGATTTAAATGAGGCAACTTCAATCGTATGGAGAACTTGCGCTTTAAAGTACTCCACCGCCCGCCGGGAAATCAGATCGACGTTCTCCTGAAACCCTGCCGGGGTATCAAGAAACAGGGCAAGATCGCCGGATTTCTGATCAACCAATAACCTCTTGTGGGTTTCAACCATCGTTCCTGAAAGCTCTCCCGAACCGATTAGGGCAATTTTTCCCTGCGCCTGAGCCATCATTCAGACCCCTTTGCTTCCTTGATTAAATTTAATTCTAACACTCTACCCACTTAACCTCTATCGTGATCAGGATTGGTCAGGCAGCATCATACCGTGGATTATCTTATCCCGGGCATGAAAATACAGTTCAGAAATAATAGTTCCTTTTCCAATCTGGCGTAAACCTCCGGCAGACTAAGAATCATCTTCTCGAGTTTTACCGCAGTGACAACAGAAGAATGGCGATGGTAATTTAAGAAGAGCACCAGGTAATCCTCCAGCAATGATGCTGTCTGACCTGACAGCACAGAAGACCGCTGATCGGGAATGGGCGCTCTCAGCAACCGAATCAACCGGTAGTGCCAATCAAGGCTGCCCGGTATCCAGCGGTCTGTGATGCGAGCAATCTGCAGCAGGCATTCTTCAACAAGAAGATAGAAGTCGTAAAGACAGCTGCATAAGTAGAGCAGTCTACGCCGATCAGTATCGGATGAAAGCGGACAATCTCCCGAAATATGGGCGACTATTTTCCCCATTTCAGTAAGGTTTTGTTCAATAACAAAGCAAGCTTTCTCAAGGCTCACTCTTGAAGGCGCGGTCATACTTTGCTGAAAGCGCCTGATATCAAGATCGTCTAAACTCAATCTTTATCCTTTTCCCACTTAAACTTTGACTTTGCTTCGATAAAACCGGAAGATAAGGCTTCCCAGGCAGAGTCAAATCCTTCCCGCAATGCCTCAAAAGCTTCCTCGTTCGTATCAACTAACTCTTTTAGCTTAGCAGACCCTTCCTTAATTTTCTGCTCCAAAACTTTGATCTGATCAGGTAGATTTTTCACCGCTTCCGACCCGGCAGTCTGAGCCTGAGCTTTAAGTTTCTTCAGTTCTTCCTTCCATACATCCAACTGCTCTTGCATTTTTTGACGATAACTATCTTTATTCTCCACCTGCTATGCCCCCTTATGATTAAAAATCGAACGTAACTTATCCCTTACGCTGCTATAAATACCCTTGATGCCGGGACGATAAAGAGTATCCCTGCTTTTGCGCAGCGTCTCCAGGGTAGCTGTCTCCACAACCTGCCAGAGCAGATCTTTATCAGGAGTATTTTTAAGGTAATTAAGCTTAATTTGGTAGGCCCCCTTGTATTTTCGGCCACCGCCGTTGGGGGTAATATTTTTTATGATGCGGTTCAAATCAATGTTACTGTTTTTAGTCCGCAGCGATACATCAAGGTAGGTTTCCTGTTTTTTATGATTCTCGATCACTGCGAAAACAGCTACCACTTTGTGCTCAGCGCTTTTCAAAACTTTATCGGCAGTTATAGCAATCGAATCCCTGTATTTGGCATCAATATAGCCGAGTCCATAGAAAGCCCAATCCTTATAAATAATCTCATTTTCAATTGCCCGATTAAAAAACTCTTCAGTTTGAGGATAAAGCGGGGTACTATTGATTCCCTGCAAGGTATCCCTGTCAACGTATTCCGACAAATAACTGAGAGCTTCGAAATCAAGATCCGTAATATTGTCATATTTATCAGTATCGGTCTGAATGCCAAAAGTCAGGGCTGTTGAGACTGCAGAGAGCTCCTTTTCGTCTAGTTCCAGATTTAGGTTTTTAATGATCAGGGCAACAAGCGTGCTGGTTGAACCAGCCTCTGTGCTAATCAATGAAAATTCCGCCTTGACTGGAGCCTCAGCCGCCCGATGATGGTCAATATGCACCGCACAGGGTATTTTATCACCGACACCTTCAATCCAGTTATTTTGGAAATCAGGCACAATATATGCCTGATATTTATCTACATCTATCTCTTTACCTATTTTTAGAGGAATTCTCAGCCTTTTCGTAAACGCTTTATTTTGCTGCAACGACAAACCTTTTTCGGTAAAGATATCGGCTTCCACCGCATAATGTTTAAGGACGATCTTAATGGCGAAAGCTGAGGCAATAGCATCCGGATCCGGCGAACCGGGAATGTAGATCGCAAGCGGATTATATTTTGTAACCGTTTCGATAAAAAGTGCTGCGTTTTTTTTCATTTTTGTAGTAGGCCTTTTCTCGTATTATAACATTGAAGCACTTCAGCAATTTGCTAAAATATCTGTTCCGGCAAAGAGAAAGATTAGGCGAAAAAGTTTCTTGTTGATTACTATAAATAAACTAACATAGAAAAGTGTTTTGAGGCAATCCTTCTAAAACAAAAAGCAAAAACCAACGATTATCAGCCTTGTGTTACAATCAGAGCCAGACCGGATCATTAAATCAATTAAAAGGCAGGTCATTTGATGGATAATTTTATGGAAGAAAAACTTAAACTGGCAGAATCGGCAGCCAGAGAGGCTGGGGCAATAATTATCGCCAAAAAAGGTAGCTTTTCATTTTCCGAAAAAACCGATAACAACCTGGTCACAGAATCCGATTACGCCGCACAGGAAAAGATTATTGAGGTTATTTCGGAACAGCACCCCGGTCACAGCTTTATCGCTGAAGAAAATGACCGATTAGCCAACCTAAGTGAATCGGACCTTTGGATCATTGACCCACTGGATGGTACCAACAACTATGCTCACCAAATCCCTCATTTTAGCATTTCCATCGCCTATGCCCGCTTCGGACAGGTAAAAGCCGGTGTTGTTTTCGATCCGGAAAGAGGCGAGCTATTTAGGGCCGCAGAGAGCATGGGAGCAGCTTTAAACGGTGAAAAAATTACTGTTTCAAGGGCAGCTTCGCTGCAGGAAGCCATCGTGTCAACCGGTTTTTACTATGACCGTGGGGCGATGATGCGAAAAACTTTATCCAGCATCGAAAAACTATTTGAACATAATATCCACGGTATCAGGAGATTTGGCAGTGCCGCCCTGGATCTTTGCTGGGTTGCCTGTGGCAGGTTTGATGCCTATTTTGAATACAAGTTATCTGTCTGGGATTTTGCCGCCGGCCAGCTAATCGTAAAGGAAGCTGGAGGCAGCTGCAGTGACCAAAAAAGTAATCCGCTGACTTTGAGCAGTTCTGGAATAATTGTTTCAAATGGGATCCTTCACAACGACTTATTGGATATTGTCAGTTGGGATGATGGACTTTAGTTGTTATTTTTTTCCTGAGAAGGCGGTTCAGTAAAATGCAAATAAAATGATACGGCAAAATAATAAACAGCAGCCAGCAGTGATACGATTACCAGGCGCCTGTCAACATCATACATGGTTGCACCCATAATGACCAACGCCACCCCAAACAGAACCATCACAACAACTGTTAAATATCTGAACTGTTTGGTTGAAGCGGAAATATAGCGGATCGGCACAAAAACAAGAATGACAAAAATGAACATGATCAGGGCATTGATCAGCGGGGGAAACTCCAGCAGATAAAAATAGAAGATCATCACATTCCAGTAGTTCGGAAATCCGGTAAAATAACCTTCAGCTGTTTTGGCGGTGGTAATGCAAAAACCATAAGCGGAAGCAAAAAGAACCAGTGCTAAAACCGGCAAGGCGAAGGGGGGAATCAGCTCGAAGCGATAGGCAAAAACTACAGGAATAAAAGTATAGGTAAGGAAGTCGATAATATTATCAAGTAGACAGCCATCAAACTGAGGGGCCCAACGCTTAACTTCAAAACGACGAGCCAGCGTGCCATCGGTAGCATCAATCAACGCAGCAATAGCAAGCCATATAAATACTTTTTGGGCTTCCCCGTGACAGATAGCGTCAAAAGCCAACAACCCTGCAATAAGCCCCAGTGCTGTATAAAAATGAACAGCCCAGGCCCGAAATTGGTAAAAACGCATGGCTGGTGAAAATCGCTTTTCTATAAGTTAAACCCCCACTGATAGTATCTTATATTGATTGTGATCATTGGTCCTTAGCTTGCCTGTGACATCATACCACGCTGTCAACCTACAATCAAACATAAAAGATTAACAAAATAAGATTTAATGCAAAAACGTGGTATGCTTAGATCCGTATTGTACACTTGATCAGTAAATGACTATTTCAGGATCAGAAGTGAGGTCGATCTGATGAGAATAATGATGCCCTCCAAAATTGTCGCTACCTTGCTATTTGCTCTACTCTTTGCTGTTGCGGCAAACCCTGCCCTGGCGGCCCCAGATGACAACCCTGCAGAGCTTGAAGCTTTTGTGGACGGATTTATAGCAAGCCAGATGAAAGAGGGAAATATCGTCGGGGTTACCCTGTCGATTGTGCAAAATGGTGAAATAATTCTGCTCAAAGGTTACGGCTACGCCGACCGGGATAGCAGAACCCCGGTTGACCCTGCAAAAACTCTTTTTCGCCCCGGGTCTACATCGAAGCTTTTTACCTGGACGGCAATCATGCAGCTGGTGGAAGAAGGTAAGCTTGACCTTGATACTGACGTGCAGGAATACCTTGACTTTCAGCTTCCAAAGCGCCTCATAGGGCGCAAGAGCGATCTTCCTGAACCGATCACCCTAAGACATCTGCTCACCCACACAGCCGGATTTGAAGACCGGGGCTCTGGTCTTTTTGTGCTCTCGGTTGAAGAGATGACCAGCCTGGAAGACTTTCTTAAAAATAGTATTCCGGCCCGGGTTTTTCCACCAGGTACAGTTATAGCTTATTCCAATTATGGCACCGCCCTGGCCGGCTACATAGTTGAGCGTTTATCGGGACTGCCTTTTGCAGAATATATTGAGCAGCATATTTTTAGCCCTATGGATATGCAAAACAGCACTTTTCGCCAGCCGCTCCCGGACCCGATAGCTGCCAATATGGCCAAGGCTTATAAGTTTTTTAATGGCGAATACCATCAGGGCAGCTTTGAATATATTTCTGCTTTACCGGCCGGCAGTATGAGTAGCACAGCTGAAGATATGGCTAAATTTATGATCGCTCACCTGCAATATGGCCGCTTTGGTGAGATCAGGATTCTGTTAGAGGCAACTGCCTTGAAAATGCAGAGCCGCCTTTTTTCTCATCATCCGGTCCAGGACGGAATGGCTTATGGTTTTATCGAACAAACCATTAATGGGCGCCGGTTGATTAACCACGGCGGCAACACTTTTCTCTTTGCCACCGGCTGTTGGCTTTTACCTGAAGAAAACTTTGGGCTCTTCATTTCTTATAATGGAGGAAACGGTTTAGAAAGGGAAGCGCTGATTAAGGCTGTCATGAATCGCTATTATCCGGCACCCATCCAGAAAGATCTTCTCCCACCTCCCGGTAGCTATGAGCGAACATTA
>CAZVLE010000135.1:0-8969 GCA_964627855.1 uncultured Syntrophomonadaceae bacterium
TTTTTACAAATAACTCCAAATGTGCTATAATAAACGCAGGTCTTCTACATCGGTAGAAGACTAATAATTTACAGGAGTTGACAATAATGTCCGGTTTGATTGCTGTTTACAGTGATAAAGGTGAAGACGCGGACCTTGACCCGCTTATAGATCGAGTCAGGTTTCGCGGGACCTGCAGGGAAGTAGAAACCGAACTTACTTCTTGCGGTCTGGCAGTTTTGAGCAGTAGCGCCTATAAAGGAGAATGTGACCATTCAGCAGCCCTGGACGGCTATATGGTGTTTTCTGAAGAGGAAGGGAAAGTATTACATGGCAGTGAAGGCGAAAATAGATTTTGTAAACTTTTTGATAAAGAAGGCCTTTCCTGTTTTGAAAACATCGAGGGTGAATTTGCTGTTGCTTACTTTGGTGAAAATGGCGATTGCCTCATTGCCAGGGATCCCTTTGGCGTAAAACCACTTTATTATACCAAAAAGGCAGGGGTTCTCTATATTGCCCCGGAAATAAAAGCGCTCATTGATTTAAAAAGCCCGATCAAGGAAGTCCCCCCGGGTAGTTATTATGACAATGGCAATGGCTGGGTCAAGTATTATGAAGTGCCTGAGGTTGTTAAAAAGCATTCGCTGACCCTACCGGAAGCAGAAGAAAAAATGCGCCACCTGCTTTATCTTGCCGTTGAAGAGAGAATTGCCGGTGTGGAAAATCTGGGTGTCTATTTGAGTGGAGGCCTTGACAGCAGCGTTGTGGCAGCCCTGGCTGCCGAGATATCAGAGCAAGAGATCTCTACTTATACCGTGGGGGTGAAGGGAAGCGAAGATATCGAGTATGCTTCCATAGTTGCCGAGCGTATCGGCGCGAAACCCCATGTTTATACCTATGATCTTGCTGAAATGCTCGAGGTCTTACCGGATGTCATCTATCATCTTGAATCTTTTGATTGCGCTTATGTACGCTCGGCGATTCCAAATTTTATTGCTGCCCGCTATGCTGCCTCAGACGGGCGCAGGGTAATGCTGACAGGTGAGGGTTCTGATGAAATATTTGCCGGTTACAGTTACCTTAAGACTCTTGAATCAGAAAAAGAGATTGCCAATGAAATAGAAGGGTTCCTTAAAACCTTGAGCCGGACAGGTTTGCAAAGAGTCGATCGCATGAATTCGGCCCATGGTTTAGATTGCCGGGTGCCTTTCTTAAAGCCGGCTTTACTGGAACTGGTGCGTCAGTTTCCGATGCAGTGGAAGCTGCACAATGGGGAGGATGAACAGGTCGATAAGTGGATTTTAAGGAAAGCTTTTGTCGCTGAACTGGGCAGCAAAGTGGCCTGGAGGGAAAAGCAGCAGTTTGACCAGGGTTCAGGTTCAGCCGAAATGCTGGCTGCCGTTGCTGAAGAAATAATCAGCGATGTTGAATATGCCGAGGAATCAGCCCGGGCTCCTGTAGCGGTGAGAAATAAGGAAGAGCTTTACTATTACCGGATATTCAGAAGCTTTTACCCTGAATCTGTTTTACCCCTCGTCGGGCGTTGGACTAAGACGGGCTAACTCCGGAAGGAAGACCTGAATGAAGTACGGGGCTATTATTTTCGACCTTGACGGCACCTTGCTGGATACCCTGCAAGATCTGGCCTTATCGGTTAATGCCGTTTTGAAAGAGCATGGCTTGCAGGAACATCCTGTTGATGCCTACCGTTATTATGTTGGCGATGGTATTGATGTTCTGGTTGAGCGGGCTTTCCCGGCGCTGTTCATAGAAGAGGTTAAGCTTGATAATATTGTCAGGGCAGTTAAAGGTGAATACAGCCGGCGCTGGGCGGATCATACCGTGCCCTATCCCGGCATTCCTGAATTATTAAGTTTTCTGCAGGAGAATTCAATCCCCAAAGCGATATTTTCCAATAAACCGCATGAGTTTGCTCTGCTCACCGTGGAAACGCTGCTCCCCGACTGGGATTTCGTTGAGATTCGCGGTATTGGGGCAGAGACGCCACGTAAGCCTGACCCGGAAGGTGCTTTGCGAATTGCAGAAATGCTCGGTCTTGAGCCCGGGACCATCGTCTACCTGGGGGATACAGACACAGATATGAAAACAGCTGTCAGGGGAGGTTTTTTCCCGGTGGGGGCGCTGTGGGGCTTCCGCCCGGCCGCTGAACTGAAGAAAGGCGGGGCCGAATTCCTGGCTGAAAACCCATTGGATCTTGTGGCTATTTTTAAGTAGCCCTGGTGGAGGTAGGTATAAGTTTGCAGACGGCATACGTTGTAGATTTTGATGGAACAATTACTACCACTGATATATCATCGGAACTCGCTGCCTATTATGGAGGCAGTGCTTTTATGGAAATAGAACAAAGGTACCGGAATCGTGAGATACCGATCCGCATCTGGTTAAGGGAAATAGGCAAGTTGCTCCCCGCCGATCTGGAACTGTTAAAAGATCAATCACAGCAGTGGGCGGTTATCAGACCCGGTTTTGACCTTTTTTTAGAAAAGGCCAGGCAGAAAGGCAGCCCGGTAATTATAGCCAGTGATGGCTTTGGTTTTTACATCGAACCGATTCTGCAGCGGGAAAAACTACTCGGGCAGATTGAATGTATCTACCGCAATGAAACCTATATCAATGAACAGGGCATAATTGAGGTTAAAAACCCTCATGCTCATAAAAGTTGCCCAGTTTGCGGCAATTGTAAGGCTGCCCATGTAGTCAGGTTGAAAGAAGAAGGTTACTCTATAATCTACATTGGTGACGGCAGCAATGATCGTTTCGGGGCTTCATGGAGTGATCATGTCTGCGCCCGTGATAGGCTGGCTGAACTGTGTCGTGAATATGGCTTTGTCTACTCGCAATGGTACGATTTTTACGATATTATAAAGATTGACGAACCTGGATTATCAGATCGCTCAAAAGGCGCTTTATGTCTGCCAATGGGTGACGGAGTCATCACCTGAGTAATTTGAGACAACCTGTTCTAAGTTCGGTGGTGTTTGACCATGCAGTATCTTGGACAAATAGAATTTCTGGCTGACCTGATCCGGGAACATGACCGTGTCTATGTTCTTACCGGGGCCGGGGTCAGTACTGACAGCGGTATTCCCGACTTTCGTTCTCCGGGGACAGGGCTCTGGGAAAAAATAGATCCCATTGCTGTATCATCGGCTGACACCCTTTCTAACAATCCACGCCTTTTCTATGAGGCCGGTTTTAGCCGTTTTGCCAAAATTTCGCTGGCTGAACCGAACCCGGGGCACCTTAAGCTTGCTGAAATGGAAAAGAAGGGTTTTATAAAGGGCCTCATTACCCAAAATATCGATGGCCTGCATGTCAAGGCCGGCTCAAAGAATGTCTGGGAGGTTCATGGACATCTGCGGACCGGCTATTGCCTGGAGTGCAAGAAAGAATACCCCTTTGAAGAATTGGTTCAGCAGGTAGAGCTGAAGAGAATACCCCCTGTCTGTCAAAGCTGTTTTGGCATGCTTAGGCCTGATGTAGTGCTCTTTGGCGATCCGATGCCCGATTTTTTCGTGGATCTTTACCAGAAGATCGAAAAAGAGTGTGACCTGATGATTGTTGTCGGTAGCAGCCTGGTTGTCTATCCTGTAGCCGAGTTGCCGCGGCTGGCAGAGCAACTGGCTATTATTAATCTGCAGCCCACTGATTACGATCAGGTTTCTGAGGTTGTAATCAGGGGAAACAGCAGCAAGGTTTTAAAGGACCTGGCTCATAACCTGGTGAGGGGCTAGCAGGCATTTTACACGAAAAGGTCCCGCCAATCTGAAATGTTCCTTTAACTGTTTATATTATCCTCACAAATGATATAATAGCCGTTGGTAAAAAGGAGTGAAAAAGTGCGCCTGAACTTTGTAGAAAATCCTTCTCTCGATCCCGCTGCAGTGGCAGCGCTCAGGGTGGCAGTCGGCTGGGATGCCCGCGAGGAACAGCTGGAGAAGGTTATGGGTTCTACATACTTGTCGGTCGCCTGTTTTGACGATGACCTGCTGGTCGGTTTTGTCGATGTTCTTAGTGATGGTGTGGATGATGCCCTTATCCGCAGCCTGATGGTTCATTCCGCCTACCAGGGAGAAGGTATAGCTCTGGAACTCCTGAGTATAGTGATTGATAGGCTTAAGAGCGCCCGAATCAAGACCATTAATGTCTTGTTTGAACAGGAGCTGGCTCCTTTGTACCAGAAGGCTGGGTTTAGGATTGTTAGCGGAGGCTTAATTGATACCGAAAAAGAAGGGTTTTGATTCGAAATGAATATAGCTTTTTTCCTTACGCCGAAACATGAAGTGGTTTGTCTGAGTTCAAAAACAACCATGCGTCAAGCCCTGGAGAGGATGGAGCACCACAGTTATACGGCCGTGCCAATGATCGACGAAAACGGCTGTTATGCGGGAACGATCACCGAAGGCGATCTGCTCTGGAAACTGAAGAATAGCCCTGGCCTGGATCTTAATGGCATGGAAAAGATCCTGCTGAAAGATGTTACCATGTACACGGAAAACAAACCGGTCAGGATCGATTCCCGTATTGTTGATTTGCTGTTACTGGCCAGCGAACAGAACTTTGTTCCCGTGGTTGACGATCAGGATATTTTTATCGGCATTGTCAGGCGCAGGGAGATTATTGAATACTGCTCCGAACTGATCAAAGAAAGAGAATCACAGGAAATTAATAATTGAGGAGGGCGCTTCAATTATGGGCAGAGATGGGAACGAATACCCTCTGGATATGAGTAAAGCGCTTAAACTTGGCCAGGTCAAGCCCTTTCTGGCCATGGAAATTCTTGAAAAGGCGCAACAGCTTGAAGCGGCCGGGGCAGACATTGTTCATATGGAAGTAGGAGAACCGGGTGGAGAGACTCCTGAGGCCATCAAGGAAGCTGTCGTGGAAGCGCTGCGAAATAATGATACCGGTTATACTCACAGTCTTGGTAAGCCTGAACTGCGCCGCGAGATAGCCCTCTATTACAATCGGCTCTACGGGGTCAAGGTTGACCCCGAGCAGGTCATAGTTACCTCGGGTTCTTCACCGGCCATGCTGCTGGCTTTTTCGGCACTGCTGGATAGTGGTGACCAGCTGATCATGTCAGATCCCTATTATGCCTGTTATCCCAATTTTGTCTATTATGTCGGAGCGGAACCGTTGCCGGTTCCGGCTCGTGAAAAAGATGGTTTTCGCTTTCTTGCTTCCGAAATCAGGAAAAGCCTTAACCCGCGGGTAAAGGGAATTTTGATCAATTCACCGGCCAACCCAACCGGAGCAGTATTGGGAAAAAGTGAACTCGAGGAAATAGCAGATCTGGATACTTACGTAATCTCTGATGAAGTTTACCATGGTTTGAATTACAGCGGCAAAGATCATTCCATTTTAGAATTTACCGATCGTGCCTTTGTCATAAACGGCTTTTCCAAGCGCAATATCATGACCGGCTGGCGACTCGGCTATCTTATCGCCCCGGAAATGTTTATCAGGGATATGCAAAAGTTGCAGCAAAATCTTTTTATCTGCGCCTGCTCTTTTATCCAGGCTGCCGGTATTGTCGCCCTGCAAGAAAGTGAAGAAGTTTTGGAAGACCGTTTTGGCTGTTATAATGACCGCCGCCTCTACCTCTATGATACCCTGCAGCAGATGGGTATCGCTCCGGCCAGTCCTCCGGACGGCGCTTTTTATATGCTTGCCAATGTTAAAAAGTATACGGGTGACTCTTATGCTTTTGCCTTGCGTATTCTTGAAGAAGCCGGGGTGGCCTTAACACCGGGCATCGATTTTGGCCCGGGAGCTGAAGGTTACCTGCGGATATCTTATGCCTGTTCGATGGAAACGCTAAAAGAAGGTTTAAGCCGCCTGGAGAAGTTTCTGGCCAGGCTCCAACCCTGAATGGCGGGAAAGGGAGGTCTCGGCAGTGTCCCTGAAGCGAGTGGTCATTATAGCCAACGGTGATCTTGGCGACTTAAACTTTCACCGTAACCTCCTAAAGGCCGATGATTATATTATCTCTGTCAACGGCGGCACTGCTCATGCTCTCTCGCTTGGTTTCGAGCCCACTTTAATAGTCGGTGATCTTGATTCTTTATCTTCAGAGCAAAAAGCTGAATTAAGCAACCTTGGGTCAGACCTGGCCAGGCACTCAACTGAAAAGGAAAAGTCAGACCTCGAGCTGGCCCTTGACCGGGCTATCGGAATGAAGCCTGCTGAAATACTAATAATTGGCGCTCTCGGCGGACAAAGAACCGACCATGCTTTGATCAACCTCCTGCTCTTGAAAATGCCCCTTGATGCCGGTATCCCAGCTTCAATTGTCGATGAAAACCAGGAAATCTACCTTACACGTGACCGGATCACGATTAACGGTGAACCAGGGGACTATCTTTCCCTTTTTCCCCTTGGCGAAGAGGCAGGCGGCATTGTTACTGAAAACCTGAAGTATCCCCTCAACAAGGAAACCCTTCACTTCGCCTCAACACGCGGCCTGAGCAACGAACTGATTGCTGGTAGCGCAACTGTAAGGGTGCGCTCGGGCCTTTTACTGCTGATCAAAACTAAACAAGAAGCTGTTTAATCCAGATTTGGACCAGAGAGATACGATTATTTTGGGCAAACAGCCTATTAGATAGGTTGTTTGTTCTATCTTGATAAATCCGGTTCTATATGATAGAAATATTATTAAAGGCATTATGACCTGTTTCTAAATGGGCATGGCTTTTTTTACATGCTGTCAAGGAGTGTTATCATGAGTAACTTTGAATCAAACTCTGCAGTAAAGTATCCGGTGCAGACTCTTGAGAAAGCGCTTGATATCATCAGTATTTTAAAAGTAGGACCTTATGATGGGGTCAGGATAAAAGATATCAGTGAAAAATTAAGCCTGGGTAAGAGTACTGTACATCGGATTCTAGGCACCCTTATGGCTTATGGTTATGTTGAACAAAGCCCTGATAACAGGAAGTACCGTCTTGGCTGGAAGTTGTTCGAAGTTGGCAGTGTCATACCCCGCCAGCGCAACTTGAACAATATTGATTTAAAAATTCTCTGGGAGATGTGCGAGCGCTATGAAGAAACAGTAAACTTCGGCATCAGGACCTATGACAGGGTAGCTATAATTGCCAAAACCGACCCGCAGAGAGTTTTGTTTAAAGCCGGTCCCTACCTTGGCGAACACGAGCCTTTACATGCTACCGCTCTAGGCAAAGTGCTTATTTCCGATTTAGGTGAAGATGAGCTTAACAGGTTGTTTGCGGAAAAGAGCCTGGAAAGATATACCAGCAATACGATAACTGATCTGGTAGAACTAAAAGAGCATCTTTTTCAAGTATGTGAACAGGGTTATGCCATCGATAATGAAGAGCTATCGATCGGTCTTACCTGTATTGCCATGCCCGTTTACAATTACAGCAATGAAATAATCGCTGCTCTCAGTATCAGTGGGCCCACCTTTCGCATGAACTTCAGCAAAATTACGAGTTGCAAAGAAGGGTTAAAGCATTCCTGCGATCAGTTATCAACTTTTTTTGGGTCCAGCAGCCAGCAGTAGAATAGTCTAAAAAACATGAAACCTTAAAGGAGCTTAAAGGGCCGCCCCTTTTTTTATAGGGAAACAGTTCTAAATATAGGAATGCAGTATCTAATATTAAAATTTTTTTAAATGTCAGGCAGGATATTTAAATCTGCTATCGAATAGTAAAAAAAGCCATTTAATTATAATTAATGATATAGCTCATCGTGATGCTTTACATCCACCACTTTTCACTGCAACTTAATTCTGTCAAATGGAATCATAATTCTATATTAGGGACTGAAACGAGCCTTATGGATAAAATAAAAAAGGCCATTGCATCAATAACTGAAGAAGTGATAGCAATGCGTCGGGATTTTCATGCCCATCCTGAGCTGGGTTTTGAAGAGCATCGTACTGCACAAAAAGTTGAACAATACCTGCAGGGGTTGGGGATAACCACTAATAGAGTAGCAAAAACCGGTATTGTAGGTATGCTTGAAGGCGCCGCAAAAAGCCCGGTTCTGCTACTAAGGGCTGATCTCGATGCTTTGCCGATTGAAGAAGACAGCAGTGCTCCTTACTGCTCTGTTAATCCGGGAGTTATGCATGCCTGTGGTCATGATGCCCATATTGCCATGTTGCTGGGTGCAGCTAAAGTGCTAAGTGAGATGCCGGAGAATTTGGCTGGAAGCTTAAAACTTATTTTTCAGCCCAACGAGGAAAATGCCGGGGCTTTGCAGATGATTGAAGAAGGAGTTTTGGACAACCCGCAGGTTGATGCAGCGATGGGATTGCATGTCTGGACTCCTTTGGAATCAGGTAAAATAGGGGTTTGTGCCGGTGCGGTTATGGGAGGGCTGGATATCTTTAAGATCACAGTAAAAGGCCTGGGAGGCCACACCGGATATCCGGAAACGGCAATTGATCCCTTGATTGCCGCCGCAGATATAATCATGTCTGCCCAACGGATTCAAACTCGCGAAATTAGCCTTATGAAGCCAACTGTTATTATGTTTGGCCGCATCTCAGGCGGAACCAAGGCCAATATTATACCCGACAATGTAACCATGGAAGGTTCTATTCGGACACTTTATGCAGAAAAAGACAAAGATAGCCCCGTAATCCGTTTGAAAAATCTTGTCGAGCGTGTTTGTGCATTGCATGGGTGTGAAAGTGAAGTAGAGTGGTACCGTGAGAACATTCCCCTGGTCAATGATCCGGCCATGGCCCAGCTGGCTGCAGCAGCTGCGCTGGAGGTTACCGGATCACAGCAGCAGATTATAAACCTGGCCTGTATGGCCAGTGAAGATTTCTCCGAGTTTTCCGCGCGTGTTCCCGGCGTATTTGTCTTTTTAGGAACCGGTAACGAACTCAAAGGGAGCCATTATCCACACCATAATCCTTGCTTCGACATAGACGAAGAAACTCTGCCCCTGGGTGTTGAAATGTTTGTCCGGTTCGCGCTGAGGTTTTTCCA
>CAZVLE010000136.1:0-6068 GCA_964627855.1 uncultured Syntrophomonadaceae bacterium
CGACAAATTCCTTTTCACCATTATCGCGGCGCACAACCACTACCTGGTTTTTATCTAAGTCTCGCGGTCCCACTTCAATTCTCAGGGGGACGCCTCTCATTTCCCAATCGTTATATTTCCAGCCGGGTGAATATTCTTCCCGATCATCAAGTTTAATTCGTAAATCCTGCCCGAGTTCGGCAGCCAGTGTACGAACTGCCTCCAAAACCCGCTCTTTGTCTTTTTTGCTGAGAATAGGAACAATGACCACCTGGATCGGAGCCAGGCGCGGGGGAAGAACCAGGCCACGATCATCGCCATGAACCATAATCAAAGCCCCAATCAACCTGGTTGATACACCCCAGGAAGTTTGCCAGACATATTTTAGTTGATCGTCCTGGTCAAGAAAGGTAATATCAAAAACCTTTGCAAAATGCTGTCCCAGGTTATGGGAAGTCCCTGCCTGCAGGGCCCGGCCATCGCTCATCAGGGCTTCGACACAATAGGTCCGCAAAGCACCGGCAAATTTTTCCCGCTCAGTTTTACGACCGGCCACGGCCGGTATGGCCATTTCTGTCTCGATAAACTCCCGGTAAACCTCAAGCATTTTAAGGGTCTCTTCTTCGGCTTCTTCCTCTGTCCGGTGACAGGTATGGCCTTCTTGCCAGAGAAATTCCGAGGTCCGTAAAAAAGGTTTGGTCGATTTTTCCCAGCGAACAACATTACACCACTGATTAATTAGAATGGGCAGGTCACGCCAGGATTGAACCCAGCGGGAATAGAAGTCACAGATAATAGCTTCGGAAGTGGGACGCACCAGAAGCGGCTCAGCCAAAGTTTCACTGCCTCCTCTGGTCACCCAGGCTACTTCGGGAGCAAAACCTTCGACATGCTCTGCTTCTTTTTGCAGCAGGCTCTGTGGAATAAAAAGCGGGAAATAGGCGTTCTGATGACCTGTTTCCTTAAAACGCCGGTCCATTAACTCCTGGATCTTCTCCCAGATAGCATAGCCCGAGGGGCGAATAGCCATAAAACCTTTGACCGGGGCGTAATCCATCATTTTTGTTTTCAAGATAACATCGAGGTACCATTGTGAATAGTCTACTGCCTTCGGTGTTATTTCTTTGACATATTCTTTCTGCTGCGCCTGCTTTTCGCCGCCGGCTTTCTGTTCCACCTGAACCACCCTTTCATCCTTTAGATTGCTTAGCTCAAATTGGTCCGTCGGTATTCTAACATATTTTTCAGCGCACGACCAGTTTGCGACGGTTTTGCAGCAACCTTTGCCAGCTTTCCTCACTTAAAGGGCGGTTAAAACTTCTGAAGTTGGCCAGGCTAAAGCCGTGCTCTTCCGCCCAGTACCTGGTTTGCAGAATTGACTCCAGGTTAACACCGGATGAGCCCAAACTGAAATGCTTGTAGCGCTTTTCAAGGGCCAGCATCATCGTTTCGGCCATGCAGGCATAGGCAAGACCTTCCTCGAATCCGAAATCCCAGCCCAGGGAGGGCTGACCCGGTATTTCAACAACACCTCCGTCGATAACCAGTACATCAGGCCGGGCTGCGTCAACTTCTTCGCTCACATTGGCAGGACGGGAGATATCACAGACAATGGCCCCATTTTTGAGGTTACCGGCATGAATCACCTTTTCAGTGGCACTGGTTGCGCTGATTACAACATCAGCCCGGGCTAAAACCGCATCGATATCGGTCGAAAACTCAATTAGCCCTCTGCTGGCCCCTTCTTCATCAGTAAAAGCCTCAAATTGATCCATGGAGGCGTCGGGAGCAGGCAACTGACAGCAATCAGCAAGTAACCGGCCCATGCTGCCCGGTTTCAGCTCCCGCCCCTGCTGAAGAAGAGCCGACTGGTAACGGTATATTTCCGCCGCAACAAGATGAAGTCTGTCGCTTGAAGTCTGATTATTGGGGTTGCCGATCAAGATCAGGCGGGGCATAGTCTCCGACAGAAGTAATGAAATACCTCTTCCTATCGATCCTGCCGCACCGACAATAGCAGCTGTCAAATCGGATCGATCCAGATTCAGCATTTCGGTAGCTCTATTAACTGCATCAACAGCAGAAACCACTGTGTAACTGTTGCCGGTAGTAATAGGCACCCCCTCGTTTTTCAGATACAGACCGCCCATGGAGGCAACTGCGGTAAAAGCACCAAGGCCGACAATGCGCGCACCACGTTTACGGGCCATGGCTACAGCTGTCTTTAATTCATTTAAGGCCTGGCTGCGGGGCATCTGGATAAATTCATCAGTAGTCCTGGAAAGGGCAATGAATTCACCGTAGGCACTACGCCCGGCTGCTGATTCTATTCTTGTCTGACCGGCTACGAAGGGTTCAATCATACCGTTGAATTTTGCAGTCAGCTCTGCCAGCTCATCTTCACTGAAGGCCAGTAAACTATTATCAAATTGATGGTAGCTTTTCAGGTCCAATGCGTGGACCAGGAAAGCAAAGCGCCCTTCATCATTACCGGGAGCAACCTTCCCGGCAATATAGGGATTATAGGAAGTTAAAAGATCGTTTTTTTCAGGCTCTGGCCTGACCAGGTAAGAGAGGAAACGAGCTGTACTACCCAGACTGAGGATCTCCAGCATTGCTTCAATTCCGGCAATAGCCCGGTGACACTGCTCCTCGTTGATGATCAAAGGCGGTTCGATACGGATAACTGCATTGCCGTTCAGGGTTGGGGCAACGCGAATTTTTTCCACGTTAAGCAGGTACGATGATATTGCAGGCGTTAGCAATTCCTGCTCGGCCATTACCCCCAGCAAACTGCCGGGATAATTGTCACGATCCATATTGAACTCAAGACCAAGCATTAGTCCGCGGCCACGCACGGCACTGATCAGCCGGGGATATTTTCCCTTAAGCTCTATTAAGCCAGTTTTCAGTAAATCACCGGTTTCAGAGACCTTCTTGATCAGGTTGCCTGCATCGCTCGTAAGCAGATCGAGGACTTTCAAACCGACCCGGCAAGCCAGGGAATTTCCGGCAAAAGTTGATGAATGCTTCAAACCAAAGTCTTCGCTATAAGCTTCAGCGCTCGAAAGACAGGCCCCGATCGGCATGATTCCGCCACCAAGAGCTTTAGCTAAAACCAGGACGTCAGGAGTAACACTTTCTTGCTCACAGGCGAAAAGAGTTCCCGTACGACCGAGGCCCGTTTGCACCTCATCGAGAATAAGCAGCACCCCGTGAGCTGAACAAATTTCTTTTACCCTGGTCAGGTAGCCAGAAGGTGGTTCGACAATACCGCCTTCACCCTGAAGCGGCTCAACAATAAAAGCAGCAAAGTAGTCAGGTCTCTCCTTGAAGGCTTTTTCCAGCGCTTCACTATCTCCATAGGGAATATGATAAAAATGCTCCGCCGGGGCGAAGAATGCAGATTGATAACCGGGATTGCCGGTAGCTGAAAGCGCACCGAAAGTTTTCCCGTGGAAGCTGTTATCTGTGGCGAGAATGCCCGGTCGCCCGGTCGCAGAACGACACATCTTAAGCGATGCTTCAACTGCTTCCGCACCGCTATTGGAAAAAGTGACATACTCAAGCCCATTGGGAGCAAGCTTGACAAGGCGTCCGGCCAGCTCCCCCGCGGCATCAAGAGCAGAGGGCTGGATAAAACCAGGCTCAGAGGATTGCCGGTACGCATCGATCGCTTCCCAGATTTCAACGGGGTTATGCCCGAAAGGCAGGGCTCCGTATGCAGCAATACAGTCAAGATAGCTGTTGCCCTTTTCATCGTAAAGGTAACATCCTACACCACGTATATATTTCTGATCAAGCTTGATACTCTCGAGCATCTCGCCGAGATGCGGATTAACATATCTGGTAAAATTGTTATTCATTTTTATCCCCCTGCCAGTGTGCACATTTCTGTGCACAATAATGCCCCTATTTTAACCTTTGCCGTTTAAAAAAGCAAACCCGGAGCAAGGAAAGCCAGCGTATAAAAATAACAGCACCCAGCAGGCCGGCAAAATCGATTAATATGTCAATTAGCGAAGCCTCTCTGCCCGGGACAAATAGCTGGTGAATTTCATCGCTAGCTGCATAAAACAAACCGAAAATAAGCGTTCTAAAAGCATTTACTGCCTGCCATGGTAAGAAGCCACCATTAAAAGCCCGGTAAAGGAGCAGGCCTAACAAACCATAACCACCCAGGTGGCCGACAAAACTGGAAAAAGGGAACCCTTCAAGGACAGCACTGTCTGAGGGTTGTGAGGAGTAGAAAAAGATCAATCCCATCTGCAATGCAACGGGCAACCATAAAGAGAAGAATCGCCTGATTAAGAGCCAATTAATCATCTGATAAAATCGCATAATCAGTTTAATGATCAGATGCTGCCGGGATGATGGTCGATACTGCATGCCGATCAGGGTTAAGGTTCTCTTCGGCAACAGCAAGGGCCTCTTCAAGCTGTACTTCCTGCAGGATCGATGGTAGAGCAAAAAGATCCGTACCCCGAAAACGCTGGGCTAAAAAATTATTAGCGATAAATTCGAGGGAATTAAAGCGCCTGATATAGTTTCCAAGCAGTTTACGACGATGGCGTTCAAACTGTTCGCTGCTTACACCGTTCTTGATAGTTTTCTTAATTTCATCAATTATTCGTGTGTAAAGCTGATCGGGATCCTTAGTTTCTCCACCGATCATAGTATAGCCATAATTGATCTCGGCCGTGTAATCGGCACCGAAATTTTCATCGATCAAATCTGAACGGTACAGCTCATTATACAACTCTTCACTGGATCCAAAAATTATATCTAGAATTAATTCCATTAATATGTCCCGCCGCAGCAATTCCATCCCCTGCAGGTTCTCGACAACCATATCCTTGAAACCGAGGAAAATGATTGGCTCTGAAACCACAAGTTCCTGCACGATCCTTTCACGATTGATTTTTTCCGGCTCCTGAGGAAAGAGCCGAACGATAGCGCCCATGGTCCTGTAATCACGGGCAGCAAGATTTTTTTCCACAAGAAGACTCACATTGTCGGGATTAAGATCGCCAACGACGAATACGGCCATATTACTGGGATGGTAATAGGTGTTGTAGCAATGATAGAGCAGTTCGGGGGTTATCTTGGCAATGCTTTCGATGGTACCTGCTATATCATTACGCACCGGATGGACACAATAAAGTGATTCCAGGAGGTTAAAAAAAACTCGCCAGTGGGGATGGTCTTCATACATTTTAATTTCCTGGCCGATAATACCCTGTTCTTTCTGGATCGTCTTTTCTGTAAAATAGGGTTCCTGGACAAAACTAAGCAGCTGTTGCAGGTTCTCTTCAAAATTTGCAGTGCAGGAAAAAAGATAAGTGGTCTGCGTAAAAGATGTATAAGCGTTAGCCGAGGCACCGAGAGCGGCAAAGCGGTCAAAAACATTGCCGCGGTCATCCTCAAAGAGTTTATGCTCAAGAAAGTGAGCCATACCATCGGGAACTTCAGTAATTTCATCTTCCGGTTCGACCCGGAAGCGGTTATCAATGGAACCAAAACGGGTCGAGAAGATGGCATATTTTTTGTGATAACCGGGTTTGGGTAATACATAAAGGTCCATGCCGGGATTAACCCTGTAATGGTACAGTGTTTCCCTTAAGGCAGGGTTTTCGATTAGCTTTAGGCTTTCAACCATTGTTTTCGGGTCCTCCTTCCCGGGGCCGCAACAAATAAACTGTATCAAGCTTGATCTTTTCAGCAACAGTGATCACTTCTTCACGTCCCACTGCATCGATCGCGGCACATAATTCTTCTACAGTATATATTTTCCCACCAACAGTCCCGTCAAGGTGAAAAGAGATCAATTGACCGGGACTGTCCTGCTGTGAACGCAACTGGTTAATCAAACCGCGCTTGGTATTGTCAAGCTCAATATCACTGATCTTTCCGATCAGCATTTCTTCCAGCTGCTGATCGATGATATCACGCGCTTTTTTATAATCATCAGAATTAATACCGGCTGAAATTAGCATTAATCCTTTATGTCTTTCCAGGCGGGTATGAATGTAGTAGGCAAGATTCGCCTCTTCCCGCACTTTCATGAACAGTTTTGAGTGAGGGAATCC